>JAFAHT010000159.1 GCA_019237095.1 Planctomycetaceae bacterium | reverse complement strand
CTGCTTGTGGTGTTCGACCACGGTGGGTGGGATGAGGATGCCTCCGTAGAAATCGGCGAGCATCCACTTGGAACGAGCCTTGGCACAATCCACGGCCACGATACCGAAGTGCTCGGGGCCGACCTTCTGAACCCGCGGGTGGAGCGAGCCGGAAGGCTTAACGATAGTGAGATAGCGCCGCGATCGACGAGCTCTTGACTTGAACTTGGTAGGCATGCGAACACCTCCTGGAAATGGGACTGGAGAAGTCCCAATTGCCGCAGAGTAGTCCGGATGGCGCTTTGAGAAGAAGAAAGTCTCTCAACGAAACCACATACCAGGGACCACCCAGTTACCCGGTTGGCAGAAAGGCCGGGTCGCCCCGGAGCCCGCTCCCTCGGGGAAAAAAAGGGGCGGGCCTTGCGGCTGATGGCCATCCGGCAGGCACGCCTGGAGCGGGTCGCGCTGATCGCTTCCAGCCACCAGAGAACGATCAACAATGGGCCGGGGGCGAGTCGCGAGAAGAAACGGCTGGATCTGTCCGCAAGAATCGCCTGATTCGGTGACATAATGAAATAGAGAGGCCGCTCGTCAAGATCGGCCGCTCGTCGGTGTTAGGCCGTAGCCAGCGGGCGAGGGTCTTGGGAGGTAGTGGCGAGTGGTTAGCCTAGTGTTCCGTCCATCTTCAATTGACAGGCAGCGCTCGCCGGAATTTCTTGAATACCCAGGACTTCCAGTTTCAAGAACCTGTCAATCGAAGCTTGACGGGATACTAGGTTAACACGGATGCGGCGGGCATGGCGAAGACTCCCTCGGCGGTCCGCCCCTTGTTTCGATGGGGCCACAACCAATTATAGCCTGGATTCGACACCGGAACGAGTCCAGAACAGGGCATGGTGGGTTCGTCGCCGACGCCAGCCGTGAGGTATCCTCGATCATTATCCTTGCCGTCGAGTTTTGTGATCACCATGCTCGGCTGCCATCAGTCCACGGATCACGGCTCGGCCCGCGACCTCTTGGTGGACGGTCCGGCGGATGGCAAGCCCTGATCGATCGGACACTGCATGCTGATGTGATGGCTCCAGGCCGGATCGGCCGCGGGGAAGTCGGACCGGGAGTGCACGCCGCGGGACTCTTTGCGCTCGCTGGCGGCGGCGATCATCAGCCGGGCCGTGATCAGCATGTTTTGCATGGTCCACCCAGCGGGGTCGTCAAAGACGGGGGGCAAGACGTACCGGCACCAGTGGTCGACCTGGACCGCGGCCTCCTCGAGGTCAGCCGCGGTGCGGGTGATGCCCATCTTTCGCCACATCAAGGCACGCAGCGATTTCCGCAGGTCGTCGAGGTCGATCCTGGCCCGGCTCTCCTTGGTCGCCACCCTGGTCTCGACGGCGGAAATCGGCGGGATTTCGAGCTGCCAGGGGCCGGTCTGCTCGAGCTCGCCAACGACGTCTCCGGCTACCCGCGCCCCGTAGACCAGGCCCTCGAGCAGGCTGTTGGACGCCAGCCGGTTGGCCCCGTGCAGGCCCGAGCTGGCAACTTCGCCGGCTGCCCACAGGCCGGGAAGCGAGGACCGGCCCGATGTGTCGACCGTCATGCCCCCGATCATGTAATGGGCGCCCGGGCAGACCGGAATGGGGTCGCGCGTGATGTCCAGGTCGAAGCTCTGGCAGAGGCGGTCGATTCCCGGGAACCGCTGGCGAATGAAATCCGGGTCAAGGTGCGAGAGATCGAGATAAACGTTGGGATGTAGAGTTCTGGCCATCTGGCGGGCGATCGCCAGCGACACTTCGTCGCGGGGGGCAAGCTCGGCCAAGGGATGATACTCGGGCATGAACCGGTGGCCGTCCTTGTCCCGCAAGTAGGCCCCTTCGCCGCGCAGGGCCTCGGTCAGGAGATGCCGCGCAGAGCCGGCCATGTAGAGCACGGTCGGATGGAACTGCATGAACTCCATGTCGCGCAGCTCGACCCCCGCGCGGTAGGCCATCGCGTGGCCATCGGCCGTGGCGATTGGTGGATTGGTCGTCTCGCGGTAAAGCTGCCCCGCTCCACCGGTGGCTAGGACAACGGCCCGCGCCCAGACCAGGGCAAACCCGCGCCGCTTGTCCCAGACCAGGACGCCTCGGCAGCGTCCCTCATGGGTGAGCAGATCGATCGTCGAGCAGTTCTGCCAGATCCGGATCGACCGCCGCGATCGAGCCTGGAGGATTATCGCCCGCATGATCTCGCGCCCGGTCTCGTCTCCCAGGGCGTGTACGATCCTGGCGTGCGAATGTCCCCCTTCCAGCCCCAGCGAGACCTGGCCGTTGACCTGGTCAAAATGGGTCCCCCAGCCGATCAGCTCATTGATCCGATCGGGAGCTTCCCGTACCACCATCTCCACGACCTCGGGCTCGCACAGCCCCTTGCCCGCGGTCAACGTGTCGGCGATGTGGTTGTCGAACCGGTCTTCCGGGGCGAGGACGCCGGCAATACCTCCCTGCGCGTAATGGCTGTTGCTCTCGCGGACTTCCTCCTTGGTCACGACCAGTGCACGATAGTCATCGGGTACCCCGAGCGCTGCGCGGAGGCCGGCGATGCCGCCGCCGATGATCAGCACGTCCGTGAAATGATGGGGCAGCTCGCGAGGATCGAATCCAACCAGGTATCGGCGCGGTAGTGCGAGAGGAAAAAGCATGGGCAGTCCGGCGAAACGACAGAGACACCGAGGTCGGTTATTTTCCCCCGGCTGGGGCAGGGCGGCTGGATGCTCCCGAACGGGTTCGCGCCAGCGAGGTCCTGTAGCCTTCGAACTTGGATCGGAATTCCGGGGGAGGCTTGAAGCTGATGCCCTCGAGGTTGTTCTGAACATCGTCGCGTATCATCTGGCCTCGGTCCTTCTGGCTCTTGGTAGAGTACCGCTCCTGGCGGCCGAAGCCGGGGAGGTTGGCCGAGGGATGATCTGTCCGCTCGCGATCGCCCGGCTTGACCGCGATCTCGCGGCCTGGTCCGGCGGGAGTGGACTTGATTTTCTCGTACTTCCTGACGAACTGTTCCATCTGCTCGCGGGTCATCCCGGTTTCCTTCTCGAGATCGGGCGTGACGGCATCCTTGGCAAGAAGGTCCTTGACCGTCCGTAGCACCATATCGGTTTGCGACTGGCCTTGCGGAGCGATGTCTTCGCCAGACGGGTTCTCAGGGTCGGCGGCCCGTGGCGAAGGCTTGCTGTCGTCCTTGGCCTTCTCTCCGGTCGAGCCCGGTCCCGCGGTGCCACCACCGCCGATCGGGCTGCGTCCCGCGCCACCTTGTTGATTTCCCTGGCCGGGCTCGCCTGTGGGTTGGCCGCCACCTGGCTGCGAACCTCCCGCGGCGCCGGAGTGATTGCCCTGGCCACCCTCGTGGCCGCCTTCATGGGACTGCTGGCCGCCGCCAACTCCCTGGGAGGGAGTACCGCTCTTCCCGCCAGCCTCGTTGCCCTGATGCGGATTGCCGCCGTGGCCCTGGGAGCCCTCGCCGTTCTTACCGGTTTCGGTTCCTTCGCCGGGTTTATGCCCGTCGCTTGCCTGTGACGACCTGTGTTCACCCGACGCACTCGCGCCGCTATGGTTGCCGTTTTCTCCCGCGGGCTGGCCGCCCGACTTGCTGTCCGAGCCAGCGCCTGACATCTCTTCGGGGCCATGGGACATGCTTCCAGACGAGCCCTCAATGCCGGAAGACGGGGTACCTGAATTCCCCTGGTCGCCCTTGCCTTCATGCGGCTGGCCATCGGTGTTCTGGCTCTTGCCCTGGCCCTGAGCACCCTGCTTGGCCGGCATATTGCCGTCTTGCCCGGGTGTCTGGCCGGGCCGCTGAGCGGTGGCCGAGGTCTCGTCGCCGTCCTTGCTGGAGGTCGCGTCCTTGGACGTCGCGCGATCGGACTTGGTGGTTTGACTATCGGTTTTCCCTTGCTGCGTCTGATCCTTCCGCTGGGCCTGGGTGCCGGCATCCTTCTCGTCCGCCTTGCCATTCGCGGTGTCTTTTGACCCCGCTTGCTCGGCCACAGCCTTGTCCTGGTCGAACTTCGAACCCGACGCATCCTTCTTGTCTTTGTCGTCGGAATACTTTTGGTCAGCCTGCTGGGCGTTGGCCGCCTGTCCATCCTTGACAGGCTGGCGATCCGTGGCGTCCTTATCGTTCCGATCAGTGGGGACCGGCTGCTCTTGTCCCTTGGACGAGTTCTCAGCAGGAGTGCCAGCCTGATCCTTGCTCTGCTCCTGGGGGTTGCCGGTAGCTTGATCCTGCCGGCCTGCGGCATTCTGCGGTTCTTGGGCGCGGGGCGCTCTGGGGTCATAGGAGCGATTTCGCTCGTCCTGGGTGATCCGTGGGTCGTTGATGACGTTTCGCGGATCGCCCGGCGGTAGTTGCTCCTTCATTTCGGAGCTGGCGGGGCTGCCAGTCGATTTCTCTCCCGATCGCTGCGAAGCTGAGTTCGAGCCACGTTTCGGGTTGCCCTGGGGGTTCGACCCGCCGTCCTTGGGTTGATTTCCCTCTTGTGCCGGGTTTCCGGCGGCGTCACGGGCCATGGGCTTGCCTGGCTGATTCGAATTGTCACCACTCCCCTTTGGCTGGCCGTTCACATCCTTCTGGCTGGAGTTCGAGGAGGATCCGTCGGCTTTCTTGGCGTTCGGCTGACCCGGAGTCTTCTCACCGCCATTTCCTTCGGATGCGTTACCGGGCTCAGAGGAATTCTTGCCGGCTGGCTGGTCGTCGCGAGAGCCCTGGCTTCCCTTTTCTGAGCCGGATTTCTCCTGACCACCGGTCGGTTTGTCAGACCCGGTCTGCCCCGGCTCGTTCGACCCGGAAGTTCCTTGTGTGTTGCCCTGCTTGCTCCCGCCTTGTTCCCTGTCTTGCATGGCGGAATTCTGATCCTTGGTGGTGCCGCCTTGCCGATCGGCCGCGTCGCGCGGCTGATTGTTGCGCTTCTGGGAGTCGGTCGAGTTACCCGAGGCCCGTTGATCTCCCTGCGCTGGGGATCCCGGCGTTTCCTGATTCGTCTTGGATTGGGTCTCGCCAGGCGAGCGCTGGTCGTCGGCAGCCATGCCGCTCTGCGCGTCGGACCCATTCGCCTTGTTCTCGCCCTGGCTGTCTTTGCCGCTCGCCGGTGTCTGGTCTTTGGGCCTGTTTGTGTCCGTCGCGTTCCGGGCCGAGCCGTCCGATCGGGAATCGTTCTTGCCGGCAGTGCGAGTCCTGCCCTGATTTGCTTGGTCCGCCTGCCGATCGCCTGGGTTACCCGGCTGGGTCTGTGTGCCCGCCTGGGGATTCTGCGGATTCACGTTACTTTGAGCGTTGTCGCGCTGACCCGGGGTCACAGACTCGCTGCCCGCGTTCCCCGCCTGGTTGCCGGGCGCGGTCTGGCCCGGGTTTCCCTGGGTCTGCGCGCCGGTACCAGGCTGCGGCGGGTTACCGTCAGCTGCATTTCCCGCGTCGCCTCGAGGTTGACCCGACCCCTTCTGCCCGGGCTGAACCTGGTTACCGGAGTTGTCGGCACCCTGGCCTCCTTGAGGTTGCGGGGGTGTCGCGGCGGGGTTGCCCGCTGGGTTGGAGGGGTTGTTCTGCAGCGCGTTTTGCTGCGGGTTGCTCTGGCGGCCAGCGTTGCCGCTCTGGTTTTGAGAGCCGCTCTGGGGCTGCTGCGTGCCGTCGCCAGGGTTGGCTCCCTGGGGGTTGGCCGCGTCGTTGGACTGCGGAGGCGGCGAGTTGCCCTGGCCGGCGTTGGGGTTCAGCAGTCCCTTTTTCTGAAGGCCCTCGGTCAGCTTGCGGAGCTGGGGATCAACGGCAGGTGGCTGCTGGCCGGCGGGGTTGTCCTGGCCGGGCTGGCCAGTAGTCTCGGAGGGTGCCGCTCCCTGGTCCGGGCCTCCGGACTTGTCCTGCGTTCCACGGGCTTGATCGGGCTGGTGCTCGTTGCCCGCTCCTCCCTTCTCGGTGTCATTCTTGCCCTGTTGCCCCTGGTCCTTTTCGGTCCCGGCCTGATTCTCGCCCGTCTGCTGGCCGGAAGGAGGGACCTGGTCCTGCTGCGGCTCGGTCTCGGGCGGCGGGGGCTGCTCGAACTGCTCGCGATCCTTGGCCTGTTTCTCCTCGAGTTTCTGCTTGTCGGCGGGTGCGACCGCATCGGTGATCTCGATGAGCTGCGAGGCGGTTTGAACGCTGTGCGAGGCCGGCTCGTGGTTATCACGCACCGTCAACCAGTACCGGAGGGTCTGTCCGGACTTGACGTGCAACTGAGCCAGGTCGATGACCTCGGTCGCCCGAAACTCCGGCGCGGTGGGGCGTCCTTCGAGCACATTCTTGGAGTAGAGGCTCTCATGGCTCTCGTTCTCCAGGTTCACATGCAGGGTCGCGTCCTTGACCCCGTGATCGTCCGAGCCGGTCATGATCAGGTCGACCTTGACGTTGGCCGGAACCTTGATGGTCGGGCGGTCAGGCCGCAGGAACTTGGCCTGGGGCGGTCGGTCGGCGATCGCGTGGATGTCGTAGACGACCGGGTTGGGATTGAGCTGGCCGCCGGTCGTTCGGAAGTTGATCGTGTAGGTGCCCGACTTCGTGACCTTGAACTGGCCAGTCAGCTTGCGGGAATCGTCGGCCGCGACGGACATCGGAGCTGGGTCGCCGACGGTCAGGTTGAGCGTCCCGCCCCGGGACGGCTCGTTGGTCGTGGCGTGGACAGTTACCTTCGTGTCCTCGATCGCCTCGACGTTTCCACCCTCGATGTCCTTGCGGGGGGGGACCTGGGTGTACTTCGGGAAGTCGTAGTCAATCTTGACCGCCGTCACCATGGGCGCGGGCAGGACCGTCAGCGTGTAGTGCAACGACTCGCCGTCACCCCCGGTCACGTAGTAATCCATCGTTTGCTGGACGTTGTTGAAGGTGAGCTGCCAGGGATCGTAGTAGTTGGTGCCGGGCTCGAATTCCTTGATTGCGTAAAACTTGCCGCCGTCGACGCTGTAATGCAGCTTGACTGTCTCAGGCCGGATTCCACTGTTGGTGTCAACCGAGAAGATGACCTGCTTTCCGGCCACAACCTCGGCGTCTCCCGGCTTGATGGCCACCAGCCGGGTATTGGTTGGCCGGACCACGTCGGCAAGGAAGGCGCGCTTGGTGGAGTCGAGAATGCTCTTGGGTTGGAAGGCGGCGTAGAGAAAGAAGGCGACGGCAACACCGCAAAGGGTATAGAACGCCTTCATCAGATGTTGCTGATTGACGACCTGCTCGACCTCGACGTGCGCCAGATCGCTGACGGCCCGCGCCTCGAGCGTGGCAAGCACGGCCTTTGGCAACCGGTCGCGATGAGCCCGCAAGGTGAGGTAATTGACCAGGCTGTTCTTGAACGTCGTGTCCACGCCTTCGATCGTCTTGGCGGCATAAACGGAATTGATCCGCAGCACCAGCGGCAAGACCACACGCAGCAGCGTGAATGCAAACGCCGCGGTCATGCCGACCACCAAGATCACGCGGCGAACGATGAGCGGCAGGCCAAAGGCGTGGTCGAGAACCACTTCCACCAGCAGCGTTGCGACAAAGCCCACGAGCAGGATGAATGCCGCGGTGACGATGTCGGTCATCTTGATTCGCGTGCGCGTGCGGGCAAGCTGATGATCGATGAACTGCTCGTAATCGAGCAGCTTGCCATAGGATTGCGTCTGCGGGGCCAGGCTCATGACCGCTTGCTCCCTGACGATGTGGGCCGAGGTTCTCGACTGGCCCCTATTATACGCCGCTCCGCCCTGAAAAGAACGTCCGCCGAACGAATCTTGTCAGGTTCACCGTTGTTGGGCTTTAGCCCGAGTACCGTTCAATTAGCAAAAACACACTTGGCCAGACATGGTTCAAAACGCCCGCCATTCGGGTAACAGTTCTGGCCCTCTGGGCCCCCGAAGGGGAGGGGTGGGGTCCTGCGGCGGGGTTTGCCAGCCGCGAAGCGGGCGGTCTCGCTCGGGGAGGTGGGTGTTGAAGGCTCGTGCGACCTGAATGGCTCCCGTTGTCGAGTCGATTCGCTTGCTCGATTCTGAGGCCAATTGTACGAGCTCTCCGCCGGAGGCGACAAGCGATGCCTCAGCGTGCGTCATGCACCTAGCAGGCGTTTTGGATCGATTTACCAACTAGCTCAGTGGCAATCCAGAATCTCTCACCGCGGCCGGGTTTTCTTGTTGGCCAATTCAGCGCAAGCCATTGCGAGACATGCTTTTAGAATGGCATTTCTGGACTAACTTGAATCAACCCTCCTATCGTGGCAACTCGTGAAACCCGTGAAACTGAAGCGACATAAGGACTTAAACTCGTGAAACCAACCTGTGAAACGATGCAACGGAACTTGTGAAACGGTAGGCTGCATACATGGGTGTGTTTCACGAGTTAC
>JAFAHT010000158.1 GCA_019237095.1 Planctomycetaceae bacterium | reverse complement strand
CTGCTTGTGGTGTTCGACCACGGTGGGTGGGATGAGGATGCCTCCGTAGAAATCGGCGAGCATCCACTTGGAACGAGCCTTGGCACAATCCACGGCCACGATACCGAAGTGCTCGGGGCCGACCTTCTGAACCCGCGGGTGGAGCGATCCGGAAGGCTTGACGATGGTGAGAGAGCGCCGCGATCGACGAGCTCTTGACTTGAATCTGGTAGCCATGCGAACACCTCCTGGAAAAGGGACTGGGAAAGTCCCAATTGCCGCAGAGTAGTCCGGATGGCGCAGTGAGAATAAGTAATTCTCTCAACGAAACCACATACCAGGGGCCACGGGCTCTCCATTTCCTCGGATGAGCGGCTGCTGGCGGTCACGACCGACGGGGCGCCGGGAGGTCCCAGCCCCCCGGAGGTCTGGGAACTGGAGCGCGGGCGGAGGATTTCGAAGTTTCCCGGCCGCAACGATGGTGGTTCCGCGAGTTTTGTGCCCGGCGGACACGACGTGCTCGTGACCACACCCTCCGGTCTTCGGATCTGGCGGCTCGAGCCCCCCGCCGAGCCCGACGCGCTGGGCGGCCATGCCTCGGAGGCCTGGGCCGCCGCCTTCTCACCCGACGGGAAGGTTCTGGCGACCGGCAGCGACGACACTGGCGAGCGGCAGACCATCAAGTTCTGGGACCCGGCGTCGGGCATGCCGCTTACCGGCTGGAAGGGGCACACGGCCATGGTTGCGGCCCTGGTATTCAGCCCTGATGGGCGAATGCTCGCCTCCGGCAGCCTGGACTCGGGGCAGCCGTGCAATCCCAACTTGCTTCTCTGGGACGCCAGGTCTCGCGCACGACTGGCAATCCTGCCCGGCCATTCGGGCTGGGTTCGGGCGGTCGTCTTCAGCCCTGACGGCCGCTGGCTGGCCTCGGCCGGCGACGACAGCACAGCGCGGCTCTGGGAAGTGGCCACGAGAACAGCCCGGGCGGTCCTGACCGGTCACGCCCTGAGGGTGACCTCGCTCGCTTTCAGTCCCGACGGCCGCTAGCTGGCCTCGGCGTCGTGCGACGCGACCGTGCGGCTCTGGGATGTCAGCACGGGGCAGGCCAGGGCAATCCTCCACGACGTGGACAATGTCAACGCAATCGCTTTCGCGCCGGACGGATCGATGCTCGCCTCGGCCAGTGGAAACGGCGAAATCCGGCTCTGGAATCCGGCCTCGGGGAATCATCTCCGGACCATCCGCAGCGAGGTGGGCATGCTTCGATGCCTGGCTTTCACGCCCGACGGGGAAGCCATTGCCGCCGCGGGCAAGGGCCAGGTCATCCACCTCTGGGACATCGCCACCGGCCAGGAGATCCTTGGCCTGGAGGGTCACAAGGCAACCATCAACGCCCTGGCCTTTTCCCCCGACGGCTCGGTCCTCGCGTCGTGCAGCCACGACGGCGCCGTCCGCCTCTGGCACGCCAGCCCGATCGATCCGCTGGCCAAACCGTGATCCTTCGGTGCGATGGGTGTAGCGCCCCTTGCCAGCCCCATCCCCGGGCGTCTAATATGGAATGTTCGCGTTTTGCTGAAGAGGATCTCGGACCAGGCTGATCCGATCCTCCCGCTTTGTCCTCGATCCGGCAAGGAGCCCATGCAGTACAACCCTGCCAATCCGCTGATCGTGCAAGGGGACCGCACGATCCTTCTGGAAGTGGACAACCCGCTGCACGCCGAGGCCCGCGACACGATCGCGCCTTTCGCCGAGCTGGAGAAGAGCCCCGAGCATATTCACACCTACCGCCTCACACCGCTCTCGCTATGGAACGCCGCCGCCGCCGGGATGACCGCCGAAGAGATGGTCGCGGGACTCGAGACCTATTCCAAGTTTCCCATTCCCCCGAACCTACCCGCCGATCTGCGCGATCTGGTGAGTCGTTATGGTCGAGTACGGCTCGAGCGAATCGACGGCAAGCTCCGGCTGATCACCAAGGACCAGCCGTTGCTGGAGGAGCTCGCGCGGCAGCGAGGAGTACGCGATTACCTGGGAGAGCGCCTGGATCCGACCAGCTTCGGCATCGACGACGCCCATCGCGGCGTGCTCAAGCAGGCCCTGATCGCCGTGGGCTATCCCGCCGAGGACCTGGCCGGATACACCCCGGGCGCGGGGCTCTTGCTGAACCTCCGGCAAGAGACGCTGACGGGACTGCCGTTTCTGGTTCGGGATTACCAGAAGGGAGCCGTCGATGCCTTTCACGCCGGTGGCGACGTCAAGGGGGGTTCGGGTGTGATCGTCCTGCCCTGTGGCGCAGGCAAGACGATCGTGGGCCTGGCGGCCCTGGCGGCGCTGCAGACCGAGACCCTGGTGCTGACCACCAGCACGACGGCCGTGGAACAGTGGCGGCGCGAGATCCTCGACAAGACCGACATCGACCCGGTGAAGGTCACCACCTACACCGGCGACTCCAAGGCCATCGGGCCGGTCACGCTGGCCACCTACCAGATCGTCACTTACCGGCCCAAGAAAAATGACGACTTCCCCCACTTTGGCCTGTTCAACCAGCGTGACTGGGGGCTGATCATCTATGACGAGGTTCATCTGCTGCCGGCGCCCGTGTTCCGGATCACCGCCGACATCCAGGCCCGCCGCCGGCTCGGGCTCACGGCCACCCTGGTCCGCGAGGATCACCGCGAGGAAGACGTCTTCAGCCTGATCGGGCCCAAGAAGTATGACGTGCCGTGGCGCGTACTCGAGTCCAAAGGCTGGATCGCCGAGGCCCAGTGCCATGAGATCCGCCTCGGGCTTCCTGCCAACTTGCGGATGGACTATGCCCTGGCCGAGTGGCGAGACAAGTTCCGCCTGGCGAGCGAGAACCCGGTCAAGGAAGACTTGGTCGAGCTGCTGCTCGAGCGGCACGACGCGCCGGAGGACCGGGTGCTGGTCATCGGCCAGTATCTCAAGCAGTTGCGACGGATCGCCGAACGCTGCGACCTTCCCTTGATCACCGGCGCAACCTCGAATGCCGAGCGAGAAGACCTGTATGGACGGTTCCGGGCCGGGGCGATCCGCCGGCTCGTCCTGTCGAAGGTTGGCAATTTTGCCATCGATCTTCCCGACGCCAATGTGATGATCCAGGTCTCCGGCACGTTCGGCAGCCGGCAGGAAGAGGCCCAGCGGCTGGGGCGAATCCTTCGTCCCAAGGAAGGAGAGAAGCCCGCCTGCTTTTACACGCTCGTCACCCGTGACACCCGCGAGATGGACTTTGCCCATCATCGCCAGCTCTTCTTGACCGAGCAGGGCTATAGCTACGAGATCGTGGACGAATCCGAGCTGACCGCGCGGATCATGGCTCGTTCCGAAGCGGCCGGTTGAGCCGCGAACCCGAGTTCTTCTCACCAACTTCGTTGAACCGCCGGAACCAGCACCAATGAGCCGCGTGCCATCCCGGATGCCCGTCAAGCTGCACAAGAACGTGACGCTCATTCGCACCTCCGAGCCTGTGCTCGCCGAGGAACTGCTGGCCAGGAAATCCCTGGCCAGGCTGGTGCTGGCCCGGCTCTCCGAGAACTTCTTGCTGGTCAAGCCCGACGAGGCCGAGGCCGCGATTGACGAGCTGCGCCGGATGGGCCACGCGCCCCGGATCGTCCGCTAGAGGAAAGGCAGTGATGGCCGCTTTGCCGACCTCCAGCTCTGATCCGGCCGGACCGCCGGCCATCCCTGGCGAGGCCAGCGCCGAGCCGGTCGATCCCCGGCTAGCCTTCCGATCCGCTCTGGCGCGGTATCAGGCCGCCAAGCTCGGGGCGATAGCTCGACTGCGCAATCTGGAGAGTGATGCGGTTCGGCCTGGCATCCTGGCCGCCGACTTGACCGCACAGCTCGATTCCGCGAGTGACGTGGCCGAGCTTCTGGCCAGACTGAGCTTCGGATCCCGTCAGGCCCTGGGCCTCTTCGCGCTGACCGAGACGTCGGTCTGGCCGCTCGCGGGGTTGAGCCATGCCCTGGCGACCCTGGGCGTCGAGCCGAGGTCCGCCATCTTCGCCCTGCTCGAGCTGGGCTTGCTTGCCCTCGACACCACGCCCGACCTGCGAACGATCGACGATTTCCCTGCCCGGATCGACCAGGGGCCCATGCACCTGCTGCAGTTGAGAGCCCACCCCGCGGTCCCCCAGGCCGTTCGCGTGAGCCGGCCCGACGGTAAGCTGACGCCGGCCGCGAACGACGTGGGGCAGATTCGCGAGTCGGATGGTCTGGAGCCGATTCTCAGGCTGGCCGCGATCTGGCAGCGCGTGGGAATCGAGCCGCTCCGCCAGACCGGGCAAGGAGCCCTCTACAAGCGCGATCTGGAACGGATCGAGGAAGACCCGGTCCTCTCCGGCGCCATCAGCGACGCCCTCGAACCTCTTGCCGCGATGTCCCTGCTCTGGCTGTCGCTGGCCCGCAGGGTGGGTCTGATCCATCCCGACGCCGCCAGCGAACGGCTCGAGGCGGCCGCACCGGCATTCTGGATCGATAACGCCGTGCATCTGCCGCAGATGATCGCCACCAACTGGATGGGCCTGCGCGAATGGCAAGAATGGGAGAATTCCCCCGACGAGAACCCGGAGGTTCGGCTGCCCCTGATGTTCCTCCGCCCGGCCGTGCTGCTCTGGCTGGCGTGCCTGCAAGACGACGAGTGGGTGGCTCTGGACGACCTGGCCCAGCAACTGCGGACAATGAACCCCGAATGGGACCGGCCGAGCCTGCGCTCGGACCCGGAGGCCGCGGCCGGGGCGGGACGTCGCGGGGGCGGCCCGCGGGCGAGGAACGGTTCGCAGTCCGCTCGCCCCGCGCGTGGCGAGCGACTGCTGCGCCTGTTATTACTGGGCTCGGGTTATGCGATGGGACTCGTCCGCACCGGAGAGGAGCAAGGGACCGGCCGCACGGTCGTGCAACTCACCCCGCTGGGCCGCTACGTACTGGCCATGGGCCCTCCGCCCCCGCCCCACCCCAGGTTCGAGCACTTCCTCTTCGTCCAGCCCAATTTCGAGATCATTGCCTATCGCCAGGGCCTCAGTCCGCAGCTCGTGGGACAGCTCAGCCGCTTCGCCTGGTGGACCAAGATCGGCGCGGCCCTGGAGTTGAGGTTGAGCCAGGAGTCCATCGTGCTGGGACTCGAAGGAGGGCAGACGCCCGAGCAGATGCTCGAGATTCTGACGCGGCACAGCCAGCGCCCGCTGCCCACGCTCGTTCCTGACGCCATCGGGCGGTGGACCAGCCGCCGTGAGCGGATCATCTTCTACGCCGCCGCGACCCTGATCGAGTTTGCCTCACTTGCGGAGCGTGACCAGGCGCTGGCGGCCTGGCAAGAGGACGACTTCAAGACCTTCGTTCCGGTCGCCGACCGGTTCCTGCTGGTCGAAAGTCCGCAGCAAATTCCGACCGACCGGATCAGCACCCGCGGTTCGCGCGACTACCGCCATCTGCCGGAGAAGTGCGTCTCCATCAAGCCCGACGGCGTGACCCTGGAGCTCGATCCGACGCGATCGGACCTGCTGATCGATGCCGAGCTCTCCCGCATTGCCGACGAGCTTCCCATGGCCAGAAACCCTTCACGGGGCATGGCCTCGGGTACACCGTCTCGCCGCTACAGTGTCAGCGCGGGCTCGCTGGCTCGGGCCACCGCGCTGGGTATCAGCCCCGGCCAGATCGTCGAGTGGTTCCTGCGCAGAACGGGAGCACCTCCCTCCCCGGCGATCAGGCTGCTGTTCAAGAGCACTTCATCGACGCCGATCGCCCTCAAAGCCCGCCGGATGCTGGTGCTCTTCACCCCCACCGCCGAGCTCGCCGACGGCCTGCTCCAGCACCCCGCAACCCGCGATTTCCTGGGCGACCGCCTCGGCCCTATGGCGGTGGCCGTGCCCGAAGATCTGCTCGAAAAGCTCCAGGGCGTCCTGAAAGAGCTGGGGCTTGAAGTGGTCCCTTCTTGATCATCTGATCGCGTGGCGAACATGCTGTGATCCTCGGAGGAGTGCGTCGGCCGATGATCACCGCATCCGTGAAGCAGCAAACGGCGCTGGATACATCATCACGAGGGGGAACCTCTGACTCCACCGGCCTGGGGATTTCAGGTCTCAATTTTATTCGGGAAGGTTATGTGCTCACAACCGTCTACCCCGAGCTCATCGTCTCGAATGGGCCGTCCGGGTTTCACCGGCGGACGTCAATGGCCGGCGATCTCGGAGGAAGCACTCCCCGCGCCGGAGCGCGCGGGGCGCCACCGCGATTTCGCGGCCGGCTCGGCGACTGTACCCGCGGCGGAGGGGATGTCCTCGGCATTGATGTTCTTGTCCGCGGCCGGCTGGTCGGACTCGAAGTGGCTGAAGCGATCGTGGTCGGCCTCGGAATCGATGTTCAGGTCGGTCTGCTCGGTCTTCCCCGCGGGTTCGGGAGGGGACAGCTTGGCAACGGGTGCCGGGGCCGCGTGGGTGGGATGCCAGGCCATGCGCCGGGTCGAACCCTCGCCTCCACCGGAGGCGGAGGTCGGTCGGGTCGCCAGCGGAGGCTTGATTCCCAGCAGCTCGGGTTCCGGAACCGTCACATCGCCCGGATGCACGGCGACTCGATCCGCCTCGTGAGCATCGGGCGACTGTCCCCGGGCGATAGTGATCGGCGAATCGCCACGAGCCCGCGAACGGTCGCGGCCAGCGAGCAAGGCAATCGATCCACCTCGGACCGGCGCATACAGGGCCATCAGGCTGTTGCGGTCGAGCAGGCTGTAGATCGAGCGGGGAGTCGCGTACAGACCATGATTGCCGCGAGGCTCGGCGAAGTTGCACACTCCGGCAATGTAGCCGTCGGTGGTGAAGAGCCCGCCTCCGGACCGTCCCTGCTTGGGGGCGGTCACACACTCGATGGCCTGGTAAGTGGGGTTCCCCGCAAGCCCGCGCATCTGGGGGTTGATGATGACCGTCTGCCAGGCTGTGGCGTCCTGGCCCTCAGAGCAGCCGACGGTGAGCATCTTCATCCGCGATCGAGGCTCCCAATGCGCCGGGACGACCCGCGCGGCCGGCAGCCGGCGGCCAGGCCTGATCCGGATCAACCCGACGTCCACGGTGAAGTCGTAGTCCATCGCCCGCCCCTCGACCGATTCGACGAAGTGCACCTGCGCCGGCCGCTCGCCGTGCAGCTTGCCGTCGAAGAGATCGACCATGATCTTGCGGGGAAAGCGTTCGGGCGCCGCTTGCCGCGGACCGTCGAGCTTGAAGATGTGGGCACAAGTTAGAATTAACGCCTCTTCTTCCGAGCTATGAATCACCGTGCCGGAGCCGAAGCCGACCGAACCCTGGGCCAGGACTCGGATGCGGACCACGGTTTCCCACGGCTTGGGATTCTGGAATTCCGGCTCGGCCTGCTTCTCGTCGTCGCGTTCCGGCCCCGCATTCTGGTCCGCCCGGCCTCGCGCCTTCGTAGCGGCGTCACGGTCGGAATCTGCTTCGTCGGCCGCGCCGTCCGCGTCATCGCCAGCATCGCCGTCGGCGTGGGCGCGAGAGTTGGCGGGGGGTTGCGCCTTGGCCTTGGCATCGAGATAGAACCGGGCAAGTTGCGCGGCCGGCTGACTTCCCGAGGTTCGACCGAGCTCGCGGCCATGCGGGTCGACCACGATGAAGGTGGGAACCGCGTCAACGCCGTATTTCTCTTTCAGGTCGTGAGCCTGGTCGATATCGATGGATTTGATCGGGTAGCCCTTCCGCGACAGTTGCGCCAGGGCCGGGCGCATCTGGCGGCAGGGTCCGCACCACTCGGCGTGGAAGTCGAGGAGGACAGGCTCGGAGGTTGCGGCGCTCGATGGTATTGCGGTGATCAGGGCGATCAAAAGGGAGGCGATAGTCATGCCGCAAGGACTCCTTTCCCTCGGGATAAACCGCGGGACGACGCGGTGGCATCGAACCCATTCGGGACCAGCTTGGCGTCATGCACCTCGATCCGAGGCGTGGGACACGAAAGCGGCTGGGGCTCGGTTCGCGAGGTGCGTGGCCGGGTCGTCCCCAGGTTTCCGCGCCCGGATCGGGCTGGCGAAACCAGGAGCAGACGGTCCGCCTTCTGATGAGCGGACGCCGGAGCCGAAAGAAGCCGATGTATGGCGAGATGAAGTTCGATATGCCGGGAATGAAGCCCGACCCTTCCTTGGGCGATCAGCCTCGCAACAGGGCCCACACGACCCGCCTTCTTGGCGCGCCGCGTCCCGCCGAACCAGCCGTCCTCGAGCCTGACCGGCTCGCCTCGCTCGAGACCGAAGCCTCGAACCCGGACGCGAAGGACCAGCGGTCCCGAGGTGATTGCGACATCCCTGAAACTCGCCCTCCCCGAACGTCGTGTTCGGGGTGTACGGGATTCCGAGGGGATCGCGTTCACCGCGGTGAGCCCCTTTTACTAGGAGTGAACGAGGAGTACCAGATCAGTTATCGGCTTTTTGCTCGAGGCCCATGAGAATTTCTCGAGCAAGTCCGCAACGATCGGTCCCTGTTCCTCTCGGGGGCTTGCGGATATCTCTATAAGGTGAGTCTCGCCAGGTTTTTTGGTAGAAGCGTCGAGGTATGCCGCTCGCCCGAAGCGATGAGCGATTGCGTGGGAGCGGCAAGCGTTGCCGGCAGTTGCCCCGCGAACTTCCCTTGGGCTCGGACTTCCGCTGATTGTCGCCGCACGGGATCAAGGGGTCAACGATCCAGTCGCCCTCTCTGGCACACGGCAGCACAGGCCAGTAGAATCTGTGCTGAACGGGGCATGGGGTCGGCCAGAGCGAGGATCTCAGGATCATGTCTTTCCAGGACGATCTACGGCGCTATGGGCCCGAGGCCGCCGAACGCGTCTCGCGCGACGAAGCCTGCGGCTACTGTGCCCACCTGACGGCCACTCACTACGAAAACTTCAGCGTGGTGACCTGGCTGACGCCGCGCGAACACCGACCGGCATTCCAAAGCATCTACGCCTTTTGCCGCTGGTCAGACGACCTGGGCGACGAGATCGGCGACCCCGCGCGATCGCTCGAGCTTCTGGAATGGTGGCGCGGTGAGCTGCGGGCCATGTACCAGGGCCAGGCGCGACATCCGGTCATGGTTGCGCTGGCCGAGACCGTCTCGAGCTACAGGATTCCGATCGACCCGTTCGAGGCGCTCATCGACGCGTTCGTGCAGGATCAGACGGCCACGGAATACCAGACCTATTCTCAGCTCGTGGACTATTGCACGCGATCGGCCAACCCGGTCGGTCATCTGGTGCTCCATGTGGCCGGTGCGCATACCGCCGAGAACGCCCGCCTGGCCGACGCCACGTGCACTGCGCTGCAACTTGCAAACTTCTGGCAGGACGTGGCACGCGACCTGGCCATCGGTCGGATCTACTTGCCGCGCGAGGATCGCGAGCAATTCGGCTATCCCGAGTCCGATTTAAGGGCGCTCAGGTTCACGCCGGCTTTCGCCGCGTTGATGAGGCTCGAGGTCGAGCGAACGCGCGCGCTGTTCGACCAGGGTCGTGCCCTGGTGCCGAGGATTCCCGGTGCGCTGGCCGTCGATATCGACATGTTCTCGCGGGGCGGCCTGGCGATACTGGATCGGATCGAAGCCCGCGGTTTCGACGTCCTGGGCGGCCGCCCCGCCCTGACCCGATGGACCAAGATCGGGCTCCTGGGACGTGCCCTGGTTGGCCTCGGAATGGCTCGAATTGGCGGTCGTCGGAGGACCGCTCGGTCAAGCTCGATTCCGGCCGCGGTTTCCCAGGAGCTGGCAATAACCTCGAGTACCGCACCGCGCCCTTTGGAGAGTCCCCGGTGAGGATGGAACCCACACTTGCGGCCAGCTATCAGTTCTGCGGCAAGGTCGCGCAGAGAGAGGCGAGGAACTTCCATTTCGCCTTCCGCCTACTACCACGTGCCCGCCGCCAGTCGATGTACGCGCTTTATGCGTTCATGCGGCATACTGATGACCTGGCTGATGGTTCCGGCAGCGCCGAGGAGAAGGAAGCAGCGCTCAGGCTGTGGCAGACCGAGCTGGACGCGGCACTGGCGGCAGAGCCGGTGGCGTGGCCGGGGTTGCTCGCTCTGGCCGACACGGTCTCCCGCTGGGGGATCTCGCCCTCGCTGCTGAACGAGGTGATCGAAGGGGTCTCGATGGACGTGCAGCCGCGGCCGTTCGTCAGCTTCGATGAGCTGGTCGATTATTGCTATCACGTCGCTTCGGTGGTCGGGCTCTGCTGCATTCACATCTGGGGTTACCGATCCGACGGCGGCAGGGCCGAGCGGTTGGCGGAGGCTTGCGGCATCGCACTGCAGCTCACCAACATTCTGCGCGACGTCCGCGAGGATGCCCGCAACGGACGTGTCTACCTTCCCCAGGACGAGATGGCCAGGTTCGGCGTCGAACCGCGTGAGCTGGACGCCGACCGGCCCAGCCGTGGGCTCCACGATCTGCTCGCCTTTCAGGCGCAACGCGCTGTGGCCTATTACGAGCAGGCGAGGGAACTGGTGCCGCTGGTCGACCCGGTCGGCCGGCCCGTGCTCCAGACCATCGTGGGAATCTACCGGGCCTTGCTCGACGAGATCGCCCAACGCGATTACAACGTACTGAACATCCGGGTAGCGGTTCCCACCTGGCGAAAAGCCGCAATTGCCTTGCGAGCTCTGCCCCAGCGGTTCCTCCGCCAGCCGATCGTGCAATCACCAACTCTCGTTCCTTGAGCTCAGAGCCTCTCGTTGGTCTGATGTCGCTGGTACACAAGCCCCCTCCTCCTCATGTGGTGATCGTCGGTGGCGGCCTGGCGGGCCTGGCCGCTGCGTCGGGACTTGTCGGTCGCGGCCTGCGGATCACGCTCCTGGAAAGCCGGCCCAGGCTGGGCGGCCGAGCCAGCTCGTTCACTGACCCGGTCACCGGTGAACTGGTGGACAACTGCCAGCATGTCAGCATGGCCTGCTGCACAAACCTGACCGATTTCTGCCAGCGAGTGGGTGTCGCCGACCTCTTTCGCCGTGAGCCGGCCGTCGTGTTTCTTGGTCCCGAGGGACGGGTCTCGCGGCTCCGGGCCGGACTGGGTCCCGCTCCGTTCCACTTGACCGAGAGTTTCCTGAGCGCCCGCTACCTGAATTGGAGAGATAAGCTGCGGGTCGGCTACGGCCTGGCCTGCCTGGCGTTTCGCCCCGACGAGCGGCCGGGCGAATCGTTCGCCGACTGGCTGCGCAGGCATCGGCAGAGTGCTCGCACGATCGACCTGTTCTGGTCCACCGTGCTGGTCTCTGCCCTTAACGAACAGCTCGACCAGATGGATTTTGGCCATGCCCGCAAGGTGTTCGTCGATGGATTCCTGAGCACCCGGACCGGGTTTCAGATGGAACTCCCCCTGGTTCCATTAGGTGAGCTCTACGGCTCTCGCCTGGAGGAATGGCTGCGCGCGCATGGCGTCGAGGTCCGCCTGACGACGGGTGTCCGCGCAATCGATTGCGACGAGGATGGCACCCTGCGGGGAGTGGTCCTTCGCACGGGCGCGCCGCTGGCTGCTGACTTCGTGGTTCTGGCCGTCTCGTTCGATCGCGTCCACGGACTGCTCGCCGACTCCCTTACCACCAGGATTCCCGATCTGCTCGGTGTCGAGTTGCTTCAGTCCTCGCCCATTACCGGAATCCATCTCTGGTTTGATCGCCCGGTCTGCCCGTTCGACCACGTCGTGACGCCCGGCCGCCTGGTCCAGTGGATATTCAATCACACGGTCATCCAGGGACGAGCGGCCCCCCGATCGTCCGCCACTTCGGGCTCCGAACCTGGATCGTCCAGCCACGACAGTCAATATCTTCAAGTGGTGATCAGCGCCTCTTACGACCTGCTTCTGCTCGACAAGCTGGCGATCCGCGACGCCGTCCTCGCCGACCTGGCCGAGATCTGGCCAGTGGCACAAGAGGCCCGCCTGCTGCGGTGGTGGGTCGTGACCGAGCACGGGGCGACCTTCGCCGTCCGGCCGGGCGTGGATCGGTTGCGGCCCCCTCAACGGACACCGGTTGACGGCTTCTTCCTGGCCGGTGACTGGACCGATACCGGCTGGCCAGCGACGATGGAGGGCGCGGTCCGCAGCGGCTACCTCGCCGCCCAGGGGATTCTCAAAGACCTCGATCGGCCCACCCGCCTGATCCGTCCCGACCTGAAGCGAGGAAGGCTGGCCCGCTGGCTGCTGGGGCCTCCCGCTGAAGCCCCGATGCCGTTTCATCCCACCATGCCTCGTTCCAACCTGGCCGCGCCCGATCCGCCTCACCCCCCTCTCCGCCCATCCTTGTCCGGATCCGAGCAAGACGCCTGAACCCGCGAACCACGTCCTGAATGCGGCTCGTCTGTTTTTCACTCAAGCACTCCGTCCGCAAAGACCGAAGCATCAGGATAAGTAACGCAGACTTCACAAGGAATCTCGGTTTGTCAGGACGCACAATGACTGTGTCCATGCATGCGCTCTCCAGCAAGTCCAAGGTCAAGCCTCGACCAAAGTGGTTGAAAGCTTTGGGCCTTGAGTCTCTGCCCGAGAGCTTGCAAATCGCCGGAGTTCCGCATCGCTTGCGAGAACTCTTCAAGCATGATTCCTGGGCGGCCACGGCTTTGTATGAAAACGCAGAGGGCGTCTTGCGGGTGGTGAAGCTTCATCGTCAAGCGCCCATTCTTGGTCTACCGCTCGGTTGGCTGGGCCGCCGGATGGCGAACAATGAGCGAACGTTGCTGGAGCAACTGGCTGGTCTGCAAGGGATTCCGGCTTTGGCTGGCCCGGTGCGCGTCGCTGGACCGGTCCTCCGCCATGCCGTCGCCCGCGAGTACCTCGCCGGCCATCCCCTGAGTAACCGCGAGGTGGTCTCTGACACGTTTTTCCATGATTTGAATCGCCTGCTCGAGGAAATGCACAAGCGTCGGACCGTGTATGTTGACCTTCACAAGCGTGAGAACATCATCGTCAGCGAGCGTGGCGAGCCTTGTCTCATCGACTTCCAGATCAGCCTGACCTGGCCGAGGTGGCTGCCCTCTGGACCGCTCTTCCGGATCTTCGCGCGGAGCGACCAATACCATCTGATGAAGCACTGGGCTCGCTGCCGGCCCGATCAGTGCGGAATTGATTCGATCGAGATGCGGAAGCGCATTCCCTGGTGGATCCGGGTCCACCGCCTTGTTGCTCGCCCCTTCCGCGAGCTGCGCCGTCGCCTGCTGGTTCGCCTCGGTATTCGTTCCGGCAAGGGCCGGGTCGAGACGGAAGTCTTCGCAGAACACGCGCTTCGTGATATAACGCACACCGAGGACAGGGCCGCCTGACAAAGGCGGCCTGCTAAGTGAACTCTATGGGGCGCCCAGTAATCATGTCAAAACCCGCGCAAGGATGGCGCATCCGGATCTGGCCCTGGCTCGTGCTTGCCCTGGCGACACTGCCGGCAGTCTGGTACGTCGTTGACTTCGAGTCCGACATCGACCCCGAGTTCCCCCGCGTGGTTCGCCCCACTTTCAACTCGTATCCACCGCCCGCCTACCGGTTCGCCGAGCCGGGCGACACGATCGACCACATCGCCGTTTATGTGGCCGCCGCGGCCATCGTGCTCTCGGGATGGGGCCTTTTCCGCGGCTTGCGGAAACGCCCCTGGCTCGCAGCGATGGCCCTTTCCCTTGCCGGATTCTGGCACGCCGCGACTCCCGGCCCGCTGATGGACGGCTGGCACGGCCTGGGCTGGCGAACGATCTTGAATTCTGATGCGCCCTGGGCAATTCGTCTGTTCCTCGCGGGCGCGGCCGCGGGCCTGCTTGTATTGATCCTCTGGTGCGTCGGTGAAGGGCCAATCGACACACTCTGGAAAAAGGCCCACAATCACGGGATTGCCTGGCTGATTGTGGTGTCTACCGCCCTGATCCTCTTGCGCCAGGTCGGCTGGGTCGACCACGAGCCGATCGGCTTCTGGCCGCGCTGGATTTACGTCTGGGGTTTGTTGGCCTGGGCGTTGGCCCTGCTCCGGGTTCTTCCCCAGGCGCCGGCAGGCTGGTCCCGGGGTGCGATTGGCGCGGGTCTCGTGTTGCTCTGGCTTGGCCTGGATTTCACGGGCCGGGGCATCTTGTGGCACCAGCGTCCGCTCCATCGCCTGCGCGAGGTCGTCCCTGGCCGCATCTATCTCAGCGCCATGCCCACCTACCAGGGACTCGAGCTGGCCCAAGAGCGGCATCATTTCCGGACGATCATCAACCTGTTTCCCGAGCACACTCCCGAGCGCAGTCCGCTCTGGCCTGATGAGGTTCGCTTTGCCCACGAGCATGGTCTGAATTACGTCGGCAACGAGCCAGGCGACGACCCTTCGGGCGAGAACTTCATCGCTCAGACCTTGACGCTGGCCCAGGACCCCTCCACCTGGCCGATCCTGGTGCACTGTCACGCCAGCATGGACCGGTCTCCCGCCTGGATGGGGCTGTATCGCTTCGTGGTCCAGGGCTGGCCGCTGGCCGACGCCCTCCGCGAGATCGAGCGCCATCGCGGCCTTCGCCCCAAGGCGTCCGTCACGCTCCTCTACAATCGCGTCCTCCCCCGGCTCGCCCCCGAGCGCTCGGCCCTCGACCCCACCGTGCCCGTCCTGCGTGAATGCGCCGCGGGCACCGCTGATCCCGTGGCTGGAGTCATTGCAAGTCCTGCCTCCAAGAATAGGCAGGACTCCCAGGCGCTCAAGGCTTTGCCCATCGAGCGCCGATGAAACGCGGCCTTGGCTGGCGTTTCAGGCTCGAGTTCGGGCAGTGGAGCGTGAGGCGTGGAGCGTCATCTCCCTCCCTTCGGCTTCACTGGCCATCGGTCACTGCCCACTGCCCACTATTCTCTGCGCGAAAAGTGGTCAATCTCTACTTTTCTCTACCAAACGCCCGTCTAGTACTCGTGTGCTTCGCTCTCCCCTCATTGCAGATCCGTCATCTCGGAGTCGGCACTGGTCTCTCTGTCGTTTTGTTCATTGTACCAGAGTCGTCGAGCAACGGCGACGGGATTGAGTCGTGAAAAGGGATCGGATGCACCCTCCGAAACTTGTGAATCACGCTAGCTGGTGCTGCTTTTCAACTGGCGCCTGGCGGCCTCCACGACCCGATCGACGGTGAAGCCGAATTCCACGAGCAGGTCCTTGAGCGGGGCCGAGGCGCCGAAGGATCGCATGCCGATGCTCGTGCCGTGCTCGCCCACGAACTTGGTCCAGCCGAAGGTTGAGGCCTGCTCGACGGACACGCGGGCCGTGACGTCTGGCGGCAGAACGTGGTCGCGGTAAGCCGCATCCTGATCGTCGAAGACCTCCCAGCAGGGCATGCTCACGACGCGGGCCTTGATTCCTTCCCGCGTGAGCTTCTCATGGGCGCCCACGCACAGAGAGACCTCGCTGCCGGTACCCATCAAGATCACGTCGGGCTTGCCATCGGCCGCGTCGGCCAGGATGTAAGCCCCCTGCGCCAGGCCGGCGGCCGAAGCATACTTGGTCCGGTCCAGGGTGGGAAGGTTCTGGCGTGTCAGGATGAGCACCGCGGGTTGGTGGTGCAGTTGCGCGATGACCTTCCAGGCTTCGACAACTTCGTTGGCGTCACAAGGCCGGATCACCAGGAGCCCGGGGATCGCGCGGAGCGAAGGAAGCTGCTCGATGGGTTGATGGGTCGGTCCATCCTCGCCCACACCGATCGAA
>JAFAHT010000592.1 GCA_019237095.1 Planctomycetaceae bacterium | reverse complement strand
GCGAGCGCAGGAAGTCGCGTCGGGAGTCGCGGGCATGCGGGTGATCATCATCGATTCCGACGAGCGCCGCGACTCCGAGGAAGCCCTGCGTCAGAAGTCGATGGAGCGGACGCGCCACGCGTTGGAGAAGCTCGAGCGGCGCGTGGCGGCCGGGAAATTGAAGCAGCCCGAGAAGATTGGTGCCGCAGCGGAGCGACTGCTACAGCGGAATCATGGCTACCGCTATTACGCATGGGACATCCAGCAGGGGGGCTTCCGGTACTTCGAGAATGCGAAAGGCCTGGAAAGCGAAAAGGGGATCGAAGGCAAATCTGTGATCGCCACCGGTGAGTCGGAGTTGAGTGTGCTCGAAGTGGTAGCGATCTACAAGGACTTGAGTGCTGTCGAACAGGGGTTTCGCCAGCTCAAGGACGTACTGGCCATGCGGCCGATCTATCATCAGATCGAGCAGCGAGTAAAAGCACATATCTTCGTAGCTGCATTGGCGCTGCTGGTCCAACGGCTCCTATGCCGCCGGCTCGAGGAGGCAGGGATCGACTTCTCGGCGGAGCGGGCAATGGAGGCGCTGAGTACGCTGCGCCTGGTGACGTTGCAGTTGGAGGGTCAGGCGGAGCGTCGCGGGGTCAGCGGGGGCTGCCCGGACGCAAGACGGGTGCTGAAGGCTTTGAAGCTGACTGAGCTAAACCCGCCGGCACCTCCCGCTGGCGAAAAAACCGTGATGTAGTGACAATCCGAAAAATCGACCCTTGCCTGTAAAGGACTTACGTCGACGTACCCCAAACATGGGCTAGGGCTGACTGGTTAGGGCCTCATCGTGCAAGCGCACCGGGGTCGAGCCCGTCCCGCAGGGTGAACCGCGCTCCGACCGCGCCAACGCTACAATTCGCGCGGCTCAGCCCAAGCCGCTGGCGAAGCTCGTACACCGGCTCGATCCCCGTGCAGTGGGCGCCGAGAAAGTTCGCCACCGCCATGGGGCGGAGCTTTGCGGCGATCCAGTCGAGGGTAGCGGCGTCGGCCTCGAAGAGGTGGAAGCCCCCCAGGGCGGCGTGCACGCGGGTCGCGCGAACCTTCTGGCGGGCGTATTCGAGGGTGTTGATGATGCCGGCGTGGCCGCAGCCGGAGACCAGCACCAGCCCTTTGTCGGTGTCGAGCACCAAGGACATGTCCTCGGGGACGTTGTCCTCGACCTGACGGCCATCCGGGAATCGGATCGTGCGTTTGAAGCTCCAGTTCCGTTCGGGATAAGTGCGCGGGACCGGGCCGGTCAGCCAGGCCCCACGGAATAGCTCGGTCGCCCGCTCGATGACCACGAACGACCCGCCCAGCGTCTCGAACTCCTTCTTGAGCGCCAGCGCCTCGTTGGTCTCGCGGCCGTCGGGGCCGGGCCGACTCAGGAAGATCCCTGCACCGACATACGCGCGCTTGAGGGCGTCCGGGTTCTTTTTTGCCAGCTCACGACGCAACGTCACAAGCCCTCCGACGTGGTCGCGATGATGATGACTGAGGATCACGTCGGTGACGCCGCTCAAGTCGATCTTCAGCTCGCGTGCGTTTTGCAGCACGGTTTCAGGCCGCGCACCGGTATCGAACAGGATGCGGCGGCCGTCCGCCTCGACCAGTGCCGAGAAGCCCCACTCGCCCACCCCGAACCGATCGGTCAGCATCGTCGAGAGGATCACGACCTCCACCGATTTGACCGGCCCCCGCGCGTCTTGCGCCCGGGCTGCCGCCGGAACCATCGTGGTCAGCAGCGAGACGCCAAGGGATACAAACAGGCCGAAACGTCGGTGATTCGGACCACGACGGTCGTTGTCGTTGTGCAGGTGCGGCGTCATGGTCGGTCGTCTCCTCTCGACGGCAATGGTTTGTGTAACAAACCGTGTCTGTTGCAAGCCCACCAGGATCCGCGACCACATTATGCTTGCGCCAGCTCGGGAGTTGCCAGGCTTTGCTGGCGTGGCAGTTCATAGCGGGACATAACTGGAATCATGCGACTTTGATCGCTGGTTCTCTCACCCGCATGAGAGAGGCAAGAGTATGGCCTTTGGTTCGGTTTGGAAACACGTCGTCAGGTAGTCCAGGAGGTTTATTGTTGAGACTTAACGAGACTCCTCGGCTGATCTTCTCCAGTGTACGGATGGTCCTTTTGCGGCGAACTTCCGATGAAAAGCGGCCGGGACGGGGCCGCCAGAGGATCAATCGGTTATTCTGGCTCGGCGGGAGTGTCGCCTTCCCGAGAATTCATTTGTGAAACTGCGGGACCCGGTTGCGCCGAATTCCTCGATGGCGAAAGATTCCACCGGAATTCGTGAAGTTGCGACCGGCCGGCTGCCGAAACCAAAGATGTGGGGAAACGGCACTCGCGCATCGCGAGCGCACCCGGATCAGACAACGTTTCGATCAGCTCCAGCGTCGCGTGAACTCAACGTGTGATCAGGATGATTGCCGTTGACGATCGGAGCTTCGATCATCCGCGGCCCGCCGTTCTGACAGCGAGGAAGGCAAACGACCCATGCGCACCCCGAGCTTGTACCGAAGCCTCCTCATCCTTCCGCTCTGCATGTTCGGATGTTCACAAAACTGGACTGTCCGGAAACCGCCTGGGGACGACGTGAAGACCGTGGCTTCGGTGGGCGACAATTCCCTGCCGATCCGCTCCGGGACGCCTGACTCCTCGGTCCGGGCTCAGGACACCGAGCCAATCCTTCCCACGCCCAGCCGCGGGCGAATCTCGGGCCGCGTTTATGATGAGCGCGGCAAGCCCGTGCCCAGTGCCAGGGTGCGGCTGGCGGTGGGGGGCGAGTCGGGAGGCAAGGCGGTCTCTTCAGTGACTGACCGCTCGGGAGCGTTCACACTCCGCGGACTTCGACCCGGGTCCTCCTACACTGTGATCGCGGAATACGAGGGCGAGAACGGACTGATGACCGGCCGGGTCGAGGCCGAAGCGCCCGACACCGACGTGCGGATCGGCTTGCAGCGCCGGGCCGAAGATAGCGACGATGTCCGCACCACGATCCGGCCCGCTCGACCGAATGTCGCGCCGATTTCCAACGTCGAGGATTCTGACGAAGCCGAGGATACGGGGCCATTATCGGCCCGGACGAGTCGCGATGACCTCGAGCCGCCGGCGCCCGAGGCTGAAGCGATGCAGGGGAATGACAGTGGGAGCCGACCGAGCCCGCGGATCTCTGACTCGGCAGGATCCAGCGGCAAGAGCTCGGGCTGGACTCAGGGCCACCGGCCGGTCGATCGATCCGCGGCGGGTCAGGGCAGTGCAAGCGGCTCGGGATCAGGCTCAGGATCGGCGGCGGGAAGCTCTCGGGCCTCGAGAGTCCCGCAGGAAACCGAAGGCGATGACGAAGTGAACCCGCTGCCACCAGCGCTCGAGCCGGCAAAAGTCGGGTCGAAGCTGGAACCGGAGGATGCCCCGGATTCTTCGATCGCACTGGCTCGGGGCCAGGTCTCATCGCAGGGGCAGCGGAGGCGCGCCAGCGCCGCGCGATCGACGCCGGCTGTCGCGGCCGATGCCGGTCTTGATGATGGTCCTGCCACGACCGATCAGTCCGCGCCGCAGCCGCTTCCCCAGGGCGTGGTGGCAGGCGCTCGCTCGGTCGAGTCCGATGGCTACGCACCTCTCAAGATGAGCGATCCGAATGCCTTGTCGCGCCGGCCGGCCAGCTCGCCCCGGCAGGCCGCGCGGGATCTCCAGGACCCGAGTGCCAGCCTGCCGCCAAGGCCAGGACGAGCCGCCGCACCGACCGAGCAGACGCGACCAACCTGGGGCGAGCTCGCGTTCAAGAAAGAGCCGATCCCCCTGGACGAGTCACTTCAGAAGGTTGCGCGCGATCTCGCGGTCAAGGGCACGCGGGGTGGTGCGGACGAGGGACTGAAAGCGGCCGCGAAGACCACGGCCTCCAGCGCGTCTGGGGCGGCCGTACTGGCGACTGGCAGGAAAGTCACTTGCGAGTTCAATCCCGCGGAACGACGGCTCGTGGACTTCCGGCTTCCCGACGTCCAGGGCCAGATGGTCTCGTTCCACGATTTCGATGCCGACCTGCTTCTGCTCGACTTCTGGGGAACCTGGTGTGCTCCCTGCCGCAAGTCGATCTCCCACCTGATCGAGATCCAGCAGACCTTGGGCGGAAGGAAGGTGCAGGTCGTCGGGATCGCCTGCGAGCGAACCCCGGCCAAGGACCGTGCGGCCAACGTCGCCAAGTCGCTCAAGGAACTGAAGATCAACTACCCCGTGCTGATCTCGAGCATGGACGGAACCTGTCCCGTCCAGGACGCCCTCCAGATCCAGTTCTATCCCACGCTCGTGCTGGTCGATCGCCAGGGCCGTATCCTCTGGCGCGAGCAGGGGGCGACCGACGTGACGCTCGCCCGCATGGACCGGTTCATCCTCAAGAACCTGAATCGCTCAAGCACGACCGACGAGAACGCATTGCAAGCGCGGGTGGCGCGGGGAACGAATTGAGAACCGCATTCACTGAGCGGCTCCGTCAGTACGTGTCATGCGATTCGGTTCCTTCCCTCGTGGGCTCGTCCTGGTTGTCCTGCCCCGTGGGATCGATCCACTGGTCGAAATGGATCCAGATCGTCCGGGAATACTGCCAGATCCAGGGAATCAAGGGGACGCTGAGCACCCAGGCCAGCAGCACCAGCCGAAGCAGCGACCAGCTCGGAATCATCAGATGTTCAATCAATGTTAGCAGTGCGATGAGCGGGATGGCAAGTGCGTAGCTGACGTACATTGCCCCGGTGAAGTAGCCTGGCTGGCCGCGATCGAAATCGAGCCCGCATCCCGGGCAGACTTCATACATAGCCAACGGCGATTGAAAAAGCGCATGGCCGCACCGCGGGCATCCCCGGCGCAGGACGGCCCAGCGCTGACCCCGGTTTTTCTTCATTGCTTCAGGTATTTCGCCAGCCACGCCTGCACCTCGCGCCACCAGACGATTCGGTTTTGGGGCTTGGCGATCCAGTGGCCCTCATCGGGGAACCAGACATAGCGGCTGGGCACGCCCAGGCGCTGGAGGCAGGTGAACATGCCCAGCCCTTGGGCATCGGCAACGCGGAAGTCGAGTGCGCCATGGATCACCAGTGTTGGCGTTCGGAAACCGCGGGCATAGGTGCTCGGTGAGCGGTCGCGGTAGTGCTCGGCCCGGTCCCAGGGGAAGCCGCCGTACTCCCACTCGGGGAACCAGAGCTCCTCGGTCGTGCCGTACATGCTGACCAGGTCGAAGACGCCCGC
>JAFAHT010000284.1 GCA_019237095.1 Planctomycetaceae bacterium | reverse complement strand
TAAGGATGGGCTCAATTTACCCTGGGTTCCCTCGAAGACCGAGTGCCTGGCCCGAATAACTCGGGGTGATTCGCGACAAAGTCACGGACGCTCGTCGCGGGCCGTCCTGTGATCGTCTCGACATCGTGGGTAAGGCGATCATAGCGGTTGTCGGCATGAAGGCGGGCCATGGTCAGCAAGTGCTCGAAGACATGGTCCGGCAAATTGCGGCTGCGAAGCTCCTGATCCCGCCATTGCTCGAGTGGAACATCAACATAGGTGATGGCCTGACGAAGTGCTTCGGAATACTCTGCCGCGATGCCATTCATGTCCTGAGAGCGTGGTCCGGTTAATTCGTGGGTCTTGCCAATGTGAGCCGACGGATTTGCCAGCACGGCCGCGACGACCTCTGCCACATCCCGAGCGTCGACCGGCGATGTCCGCCCGGTGCCGAATGGCAGTCGAATTGTGGCGTCCCTGGAGATCGATTCGGCGGCCCACTCCGAAAAGAAGAAGTTCTGGAGGAAGACCGTGGCTCGGATATGCACCACAGGCAATCCCGACCAGTTCAGTACCTGCTCGCCAAGCCAATGCTGCCGCTGCTGGGGAGAATCGGTCATCGCGGTCAGGCTCATTTGCGACACGGTCATCTGTGAGATGTTCACGAACACCTCAAGATCACCGCGCTGGCGCGCCACGGCCGCGGCGGTGACTGTCGCCTCCAGATAAGGCGCAGACACGCTCATGCCAAAGTACATCCGTCGACAGCCCGCCAGCGCCCGCGCGACATCGCCGGCACGGGTGAGGTCGCCGGGTACGACCTCGGCTCCCATCGCCCGCAACGCATCGGCACGTTCGTCTTCGCGGTGAACCAGCGCGCGGACTGGCAGATTGCGTCTCCGAAGTATCTCCACAACATCCCGACCCACTCCGCCAACGCGACCCCCGGCACCTGTGACAAGAATAGGAGCGTCGATAGACATGGATGCTACCCCAAGCTCAGCAATCGCGCCTTGCGTACCAGATTTCGCCTGCGCAGCTTCCGGAAGGATCATTGATCTGACTCACTACGAATAATATCACGCTCGTAATCTTAAAGCAAGGCTGATTCCGCTTGCCCTTTGATCAACCACTCCGAACGCACTCGAACCACCGCACCCGTACATCGAATGGGCGGCGCGGGATGCGAACCTGCAACTGCCACCGTGTGAGGACGACTCACCCATGCGAAATCCCGTGTTTTCCAGCTCGTGCGACGTGCAAACCTTCCAAGAAATGCTCTCTGATTCAAGGGATTACTGACCTGAGTTTCACGGCACGGAGGGGTCGGTAGGCCCGCAGCGCACAAGAGCGGCTCAAGTTCGGGCTTCGAGCGAGCCGATCATGATGATGAAGGATTCGACTCGAACTGCCCACGAACCTTCATCCTGAGCCGACTACCATGAATCGTCAGATCATCCCGAGCATGATCTTGAGCGTGCTGATCGTTTGCTTCTACTCGATCGTGCTCTACGAGCGTGACAAGCCCCCAGTGCTCGCGCGACCATCGGGCGGTGACCCCGCGCCGGCGGCTACGTCTGCCGCAGCCCCCAAGGGCCCGGATACGTCGAAGATGGTTGACGAGGTCCCGCAACGAGAGATCAAGGGGCTCGCGAAAACGGAGACCCCCCCGGCGAGCACTGCCGATCAGCATGTCCAGAGTTCTCCTGCCGGGGGCCTGGAGAAGGCCAAGCCGGTTCGCGTTGCCAAGGCGCCTGCTGTTCCGGCGGTGACGGCCACCGAGGGTCCTGGCTCTGCCCCGAGTCAGGGCGCGGCTCGCGCGGCGGATCCGGTAAGCAGTCCGCAAGAAAAGCCGGCAAGCCACGCCGCCGGCCCCTCGCCGGCGAGTACCGGGCACCGGTCGGCGTTCACCACGGTGAAGGATGGAGAGACGTTGGAAGACGTGACCCTCCGTATCTACGGCTCGTCCGACCAGCTCGACTTGCTCTGGCGGGCCAACCGGGATCTCCTGCCCCGCAAGAATTCTCCGCTGAGCGCGGGTGCCGTGCTCCGGACGCCCGCAGAATGATCGGTCCCCATCCTTTGATCACCGAGCCTCGCAGTCCCGGTCCCGGCAGCGCTCCTGTCGCGTTCAGACAGCGCTGCGGAAGTAGATGATGTCGCCGTCCTTGACAAGGTATTCTTTTCCCTCCAGCCTTTGAAGATGCTTGGCCTTGGCCTCCTTGAGGGTGCCAGCGGCGTGGAGGTCATCGTAGGCGGTGACCTCGGCGCGGATGAAGCCCTTGGCCAGGTCGGTGTGGATCTTGCCGGCGGCCTCGACGGCAGTGGCGTTCCGTTCGAGGTTCCAGCCCCGGACCTCGGGCTCACCGGCGGTGAAGAACGTGATGATGCCGACGGCGTCATAGGCGGCGCGGATGATCCGGTCTCGCCCCAGTTCGGTCACTCCCAGATCGGTCATGAACGCCGCGCGCTCCTCGAGGTCGAGCTGCGCGAGATCGAGCTCGAGCTTGGCGTCGATGGCCAGGGCATCGGCGGCCAGTTCCTTCAACCGAGCGGGAATCTCCTCGCCCTGGGCAGCATTGAGCACGACCACCTGGGGCTTGTCGGTGAGCAGGCCGAACGAGCGGAGCGGCTTCTTCTCATCGGCCGACAAGCCGAGGGTGGCGACGAACTTGCCATCCTCCAGCGTCGCCTGCACGCGCTTGAGGATGGCCAGCTCTTTCTCCTGCATTTCCCAGTCGGGCCGGCGTTTCTTGACGCTGGCCTCGAGCCGCTCGACCCGGTTGGTGACCGTGCCTAGGTCGGCGAACAGCATCTCCTCGCGGAACGAAGCCAGCTCGGCGGCTGGATCACCGCCGGTGAAGCCGTTCAGGACAATCAGCAGGGCGTCGCCCTCGCGGATGACGGCCAGCCGCTGGGGGTTGTCGCCGTGCGTCCCGGGGATCAGACCGGGCGTGTCCAGGAACTCGACAGTGGCCGGGGTGACCTTCTTGGGGGCGTGCAACGAGGCCAGGAAGTCCAGCCGCGGGTCGGCCAGCACGGCGACGCCGACCTGTCCCGAGTGGACCTTGCCCGGATCGGACGCCGTTCCGGTCAGGAGCTCGAAGAGTGTGCTTTTTCCGCTGCCAGCGAATCCGACAAGTCCCACACGCATGCCAGGTAGATCCTTTTATTGATCGGGGTTGGTGTTCAACCGGGTCTGGAGCAGGTCGAGGTTCTCCTCGAGCTCTTTGAGTGTGTCCGGATCGAGGTCGCGGTGGCCGAATCGGACCCGGTAAAACGCCTCGACGATCTTCTGCGGCACCTCGGCCACCGCCTGGATCTGGACTGGCTGCCCGGTAAGGAACCGAGACGCGCGGAGGGCGAATTCGTGTTGCGTCTCGGCGGGAGTTCGCTCCAGATCGTAGTCGGCCAGCATCTGTGCCAGCCGGCGATAGAAGAGGATCCCCGCGGTCAGCCCGGCCGAATCGTCGGTGGGGCCGCGCCACCAGTGAAGCAATCGGTTGCCCACCGAGATGGCCAACCTGACGATCAAGGCCAGAAGCGAAAGCACGATGAACGAGACGAAGAACCCCTTGATGCTGATGAATGCGTCGATGCTCTGGAAATTGAACAGGTGGGCGAACCCTCGCTTGGTCCAGGACCAGAGCATGGCATAGCCTCGACGCACATCACGGATGGTCTCCTTGATCGGCGTGTAAAGCAGCCGGTTTTGCCGCGATGCGTCATAGCCAAGTATGTAGAAGACCCAGACGTAACGGATCATGTCGGTCAAGGGACGGATCTTGGTGGACACGCCCCCGACCTGCGCGACCGACTCATCGCGATCCATCACCGGGGTGGCGTCCAGGGTGATCCAGAGCGGGCTGCCGTCGGAGTCCTGGCCCACGTACGCCTCGACCCAGCTATGCGCGTGCTTCTGGCGGACGTTCATCGACTGAGTCAGATTGTTCCAGTCGCCACCCTTGAAGCCATTGACCATTCGCGCGGGGATGTCGATGGAGCGCAGCAAGAGTGCCAGGGCGCTGGCGAAGTACTCGCAATGGCCCTTCTTCCGGTTGACGAGGAAATCTTCCACAGGGTCGAGCTGGGGATCGTTGACGTTCATCTCCAGTGTGTAACCGAACTTGCCGGAATCGCGGAGGTGAGATTCCAGGGCCCGCGCCCGTGCGGTGACTGCCTCCCCGGTCCCCTCGTCGGGCAGGTGTTGCACCAAGGGAAGGGCGATCTTCCGAAACCGTGCTTTCAGGGTTTCGGGCATTCCCAGGAGTATTTTCATCCGATCGGACGACGGTGGGATCTCGTTCTTCTGGGGGGCCTGGGAGCTGGCGTCGGAGAGAACCTCGAAGTCGTATCCCCCCCGCGACTCAGGTCGAAAAATCGTGCCGTCGAGCGGGTTGAGAAACGGGGCCAGACGCGAAGTGGCCGAGAGCTCGAGGATCGGCCGGATTGCGAACAGCGTTGTCGAGTCGTTGGGCTCGAGCTTGATGATCTGGCGGATCACGGCACGCTTGCGCGGGCCGGTATTGCGGAAAGGAGGCAGGCTGACAATCGTCTGGAGCGAGCGCTGAACCTGGCGCCGCCATCGTCCTCCTTTCTCGTACTGGCTTAGAGTGACACCCCGGAAGAGCGGCTCGCCGGGCAGATGCATGGGGGTGCGATTCTCGTCGGTGATCTCGACGCTCATGACGACGCTGTCGTTTTCGAGGATCTCTCCGAGTTGACCGAGCTTGACCTCTTCATCGAACCCGGTCAGGTGCCGGGCCATGGTGCCGGATGACCATGACCGCGTCGCGCCGACCTGCCGGGGCAACAACAGGAAAACGAGGCCGCCCAAGACCAGGGTCAGTGCCAGGGCGCGCAACGTCGTCCCGGCAAAAGGAACATCGAAGAGGCCGCGATACGGGTCCTGGGCCGACTGGCCGCTTGCCGCGCCGGCCTCCGTATCCATCCGGAACCTGCGGATCTCTCGTTGCAGGAAGAAAAGGCCAAGGACCCAGACGGCCAGTATGGCCCAGACGAAGAGCCAGGCGCCGACCATGTCTCCCTGGTTGATCACCGACCCGATGAGCACCTGCGTCAGCCCCAGGAGAAAGAGAAACCAGTCGTCCTCGGCCGTCTTGGGAAGGAAGTACTTGATCAGTTGCAAATAGATCATCCAGTGGCCGAGGCAACGGATCGCCTGGGCGTCGTCGGGCCTGGATTCCAGAAAGAACAAGCCCAGAGTCCCCACCGCCAGGATGTTGGCCACGGTACGCGGCAGACCCCATCGCCGGGACTGATCGACCGTGAAGAACGCAAGGACCCCCGCGGCCGCCACTCCCACCGGCAGGTACGAGTCCAGCCGGGAGTCGGTGGCCTCGCCGCAAAGAATCGTCGCGGCCACGGTCAGCATGAGGTAGAAGCTGGCTCGATAGCTGAGGATGCTGTTCACGATTGGACCTTTCCGTCACCGGACTGGCGGTTTCAGGGAGCCGCGGCCTTGCCCTCGGCGGATTGCACGCCCCGGCGCCGATCTTCCTGGCTGAAAAACCGATCCTGCCCGGCGGTCGAGAACCGCTGCTCGAGCAGGATTCGCGAGGTCAATCCGGCCTCCTGGATCAATTCGGACAGTTCTCCCTGCGCCGTGTTGAGCACGATAGCTCGGGACAGCAAGTTTCGGGACGAAGAGCCCGCCAGCCGCGACGATCGTTCCGCCTCCTCGGCCAGGTTGATCGGCCGCGTGGAGACGATGATCAAGAGCGAGTGTCGCAGCGACGTGGCGGGCAACGTGTCGATCAGTTCGGCAAGCGTCCCCTCGGTGGCAGGACGCAGCAAGGCCAGACGCTCCAGCAACTCGTGCAGCAGCTTGACCGAGGCCTGGCCTTGACAGATCTCGGGGGTCGCTCCGGTCCAGCCCAGGATCAACCGCCTTCCCTGGCGGCGACAGGTCTCAAGACAGACCGTGGCCGCGAACGAGATTGCCTGCTCCATGGCATCACGCAGCTCGCGGGTGATCTTGGTCCGGGGCAGCCAGGGGTCGATCAGTATGGCCAGGTCCTGCTCGTTCTGTTGCTCGAACTCCTTGACCATCAGCTCGCCGCGGCGGGCCGAGGTGCGCCAGTGGATCCACCGTGGGTTGTCGCCCGAGCGATAGCCACGCAGCCCGTGATATTCCTCCTGCTGCGACGAGCGATCGTGGCGCTTGCCCATCCGGTTCTCGCTGGCCTGGCGCTGCAACTGGAACCACCGCCGCGTGAGCTGTCCGATCTTGGGATAGATGACGATCTCCTCGCTCAGCGGAATCGTGACCCTGCGCTCGACCAGCCCGAAGGGCGCTCGCGTGCCCAGATCCAGGTCGCGGAAACCGTACTTGCCCCGTCGGGGACTGGCAGCCTGCCAGCGCACCCTGGCGCGATCGCGGCCCGGCACCCGGGGGAAGAAGACCCGTGGCGAAATGGCCGTGCCTGGCGCGGCACCGTCCACCCGAACCAGCGAGTCTTCCATGAACAGGGCCAGCGCGGCCGTCCAGCGCCGGCCGTTCTCCAGCGTGTAATTGACCACCAGCGGGTCGCCCGAGAACACGTAAGCCGGAACCCGGCGGACCACGCTCAGACGCCGCAAGAGAGCGCGGCTGCCGATCCACGATGTCAGGAAGGGACCGGCGGCCAGGGTCGAAACCAGGAGAATCAGGTTGACCTGCTGGTACAGACCCGCGGCCAGGAGCACGCTCATCACTCCGAAGTAACACCAACCTTCACGCGTCACGATGGTACGTTCGGTAGGGACCAGCGCGCTGGCCAGTCCCCGGGCGATTCGACCGACCAGGCCGCGTGACTTCGGCGAGCGGGCTTTCTCGTCAGCGCTCATCAGTCTCGACCCCCCAGGTGGCACGATGGTCGACCGGTCCGCACGGCAGGGAATGGCCCCCATCAGACTGGCACGCGCGCGCGATCAACAATGTCGCGAATGATCGCCTCGGCCGCTCCGAACTCACCGGCCTGGAGAAACGACTTACCCAGTACTCGGTGGGCCAGGATCGGCACGGCCAGCGATTTGATGTCGTCAGGAATGACGAAATCTCGGCCCGAGACCAGGGCCAGGCTCTGGGCCGCCCGGTACAGAGTCAGAGCCCCGCGAGTGCTCACGCCGACGTGCAGGTCCTCGCTTCGCCGGGACATGTGAACGATGTCCAGCAAGTACTCCGCGATCGCGTCATCGACCCGGATCTGTCGCACTCCCTGCTGAAGGCGGAGCACATCCTCGGCCGTCAGCACCGGGCTCAGCGCCTCGACCGGCTCTCCGTCCCGATGATTGACCAGCAACTTGCGCTCCTGGGATCGGATCGGATATCCCATTCGCAGCCGGATCATGAACCGGTCGAGCTGGCTTTCAGGAAGCACATAGGTTCCCTCGAACTCATAAGGGTTCTGCGTTGCCAGCACGATGAACGGCGGATCGAGCGGATAGGTCTTTCCCTCCACCGAGACCTGGCGATCGCTCATCGCCTCGAGCAAGGCGCTCTGGGTGCGCGGGGTCGTCCGGTTGATCTCGTCGGCCAGAATCACGTTCGAGAACAGCGGACCAGGCTTGAAGACGAAATCGCCGCTCGGGGCATGATAAATGCTCGAGCCCAGGACGTCAGAGGGGAGGAGATCGGGAGTGAACTGGATTCGCCGGAACGAACAGTCGATACTGGCAGCCAGGGCACGAGCCAGAAGGGTCTTGCCCACGCCCGGCACGTCCTCGATCAAGACGTGCCCCTCGCCCAGGAGCGCGACGACGGCCAGCTTGACGACCTCGCTCTTGCCAAGAACCACGAGCTCGACGTTGTCAAGCAGCCGGTTCGACAGGTTCAGCAGATCATCGTGGGTCAGTGTCGCCGTTTCGATCGTCTGGGGTGAATTCATGCGTTGCGCTCGAGCCTGGTTGCATCTTACCCGGGCGAGGTTTTCCGAGCGACTTAGTATAAACCATGATGGCATCGTTTCCAACGCCGCCTTGAAAGCGGCAACTGCTTCGCCGGCTAGACTTTGGAGGCGAGGCCGCGGCCACGTTGCCGCGGCCGGGCGGAATCGTGAGTGATCTGACGGAGGTCGTTTTTCTCGCCGGACGGCTGGGCCTTGACGATGATGGCCAGCCAATGACGGTGCTCATGGATCGCCTCGAACGGCGTGGGGTGCTGGCGCGCGTCATCTGTTTGTCTCGAGGCAGTTCTCCCGGCAGCGACCCCCGCGTGCTCGAATTCCCCGCACTGGGACACCGCTGGCTCAAGACACTGTCGATACGCCGGCTTCACCTGGAAGCCGGTCTCGAACATCCCTGCGTGCTGCACGTGCTCCACGAACCGATGGCCGCCGCGGCGCTTGCGCTGGCCGACTCGTGGCGGCTGCCTTACGTCCAGACGGTCGATGATTTCGGCATCCTGGAACGCGGCTTCAAGCTGAGCCGCCGCTGGTTCCGGGGACTGATCGCCACCAGCCCGGAACTGGCTCACGAGCTCGTCTGGGCGCTCGGCTTTCCGGCCGAGAAGATCTCGATGATCGCTCCAGGCGTCTCTCCCTCGCCGGCAGCCCCGCGATCGACCGACCGGAAGATCCCCGTGATCGGCACGGCCGGGCCCTCGCGCGAGAGCTCGGGTTTCGCCGTTTTCCTCGAGGCCGCGCGGCAGGTCCTGGGGACGGGGCGGGATGCCGAGTTCTTGATCGCCAGCCAGGGCAAGGATGCTCTCGACCTTCGCCGTCATGCCCAGTCGCTGGGGATCGCCGACCGGGTCAGCGTGGCGGATTTCGCGATGATCGGCCCGCGGTTCTGGACCGTGCTGGACATCTACTGCCAGCCCTCTCTTGTCCCCAGTACGGGACACACCCTCGCTCTGGCGCTGAGCGAAGGCGTGCCAACCATCGCCACCCAAGTGAAGGGGTTGCGCGGCCTGATCGACCACGGCTCGACGGGCCTGGTCGTACCACCGGGCAGCCCGGAATCTCTTGCCGCGGCCATCATCGAACTCCTCGACCATCCTGATCAAGCCACTCTGATGGGTAGTCGAGGCCAAGAGGCGACTCGCGCCCGCTTTGACGTCGAGATCGAAGCCGACCTGCTCGCAGCACTCTACCGCCGTCATGCCACCTTGTCTGAGACCCAGGCGCCGCAATGACTCGCAGGATAGCCCACGATCCTTCCTTTGACAGCGCGAGCCGGCTCGAATTGGACGCGCACCCAGCCTAGCCGGTCTCGGGATTGCATGTCACGAAGGCTTAAACGTCTTTAATGAAGAGCATGGGTCCGAAAAAATACACATCGGCGTTCCTTTACATGCTTGAAATGGCGGGATCACTTACCTTATCGTCTGGTTAGGATGTTCGTGCCATAGCCAGGGAATTGTCCAGGCTTTTTCATCTCAGCGAGAGCATACCGGCCTCGGTGACTCTCTGGTTAATGGCGGCGATGCAAGGGTCATGTCATGCTTCCTGCAGAAACCGGGACACGCCAGGAAAAGGAAAGCCCGGCCAGATCAGGCGAGGTGGTAACGGATTCGACCCAGCGGCCGGGGTTTCCCGTGGTCGGCGTCGGCGCTTCGGCCGGCGGCCTCGATGCTTTCACGAGACTGCTGGTAAACCTGCCGCCCAAACCCGGCATGGCTATCCTGTTCATCCAGCACCTCGATCCGAAACGTGAGAGCATCCTGCCGGAGCTTCTTGCCGCGAGTTCTCCGATGCCGGTCCGCCATGCCCAGCAAGGCATGCACCTGGAACCGGACCAGGTTTACGTCAGCCCGCCCAACGCGATCGTCACGGTGACCGATGGGCACCTTCAGGTCTCGCCGCGGCCCGAGATCCCGCGCCTGTTCATGCCCGTGGACTTCATGCTGCGTTCGCTCGCTTCGACAATGGGCCGGCGCGCCATCGGCGTGGTTCTTTCGGGAGGGGGCACCGACGGCGCTCTCGGGACGCAGGCGATCAAGGAAGTGGACGGCATCACATTCGCCCAGGACGAGAAGTCGGCGGCTCAGGACAGCATGCCGCGCAGCGCCATCCTGACCGGTTGCGTGGACTACGTTCTTGATCCGGCCGGGATCGCTCAGGAGCTCTTGCGAGTCGGTAGCCATCCCTATCTCGCCGCAGCCGCCGAGCCGGCAACCAGCGATTTGATTACCGACACTGAGGAAGCCGAGCTGCAAAAGATCTTTGCGCTGATGCGCAGGGCCACGGGAGTCGATTTCACACGCTACAAGCGCAGCACCATCCTCCGCCGGGTCCGCCGGCGGATGACCCTGCGCCGGGTCGAACACATCTCGGAATACGTGGGCATACTTCAAAACGAGTCCGAGGAAGCTGGCGCGCTCTACCAGGACTTTCTCATCCGCGTCACCAGCTTTTACCGCGATCCCAAGACGTTCGATATTCTGAGCAGAGAGATCTTTCCCATTTTGATCGGACAGCGACCGTCGGACGAGCCGATCCGCATCTGGGTTTGCGGCTGCTCGACGGGTGAGGAAGTCTACTCGATCGCGATCGGCTTGATGGAGACCCTGGGCGATCACGCGATGAGCACCCCGGTCAAGATCCTGGCGACCGATGTCAACGAGCGAGCGCTCGAGCTCGCCCGCACCGGCATGTACATCGAGAATATCGCGGCGGATGTTTCGCCGGAGCGATTGCGGCGCTTCTTCACGCAGTTTGACAACTGCTACCAGATTTGTAAGTCGATCCGGGACATTTGCATCTTTTCGCGACACGACATCACCCGCGATCCGCCCTTCGCCCGGCTCGACCTGATCACCTGCCGCAACGTGCTGATCTACCTCAACGTGGCCGTGCAGCGGCGGGTCTTGCCGCTCTTTCATTACGCACTGAAGCCGGGTGGGTACCTCATGCTGGGGCCTTCAGAGACGATCGGGGCATACAGCGAGTTGTTCACGCCGGTCAATTCCGAGCACAAGATCTTCACCAAGGAGACGACCGCGACCCGGCCTCATCTCGAGTTCGACCTGGCAGACACCTTCAAGACCCAAGGTCCCGGGTTGGTCGATATGCAGCGCGAGCCGGTGGAGCACGAGCCCGTCGGGTTTTCCCTGGTGCGCGAGGTGGACCGATTGCTCCTGTCGCAGTTCGCCCCGGCAGGTGTACTGATCAACGACGAGTTGCGGATCATCCAGTTCCGCGGTCAGACCGACCCCTACCTCGCCCCGGCGCCCGGGCTCGCCAGCTTTGACCTTCTGAAAATGGCACGCGAGGGCTTGATGGCCGAGCTGCGCACGGCGGTCAACCTGGCCCGCGACCGGAACGAGCCAGTTCGCCGCAGTGCCGTGCGCATCGAGAGGGAAGGCAGCAACTTGCCGGTGGAGATCGAGGTTCGGCCGCTGCGCTTGCCTGCGTCCGGCCCGCGTTACTTCCTGGTGCTCTTCGAGCCCAAACCGGGTCCGAACGGCGCCAAGGCGCCGGCGGCTGAGCCCGTGTCGCCGCAAACCGAAGTTGGGATCACTTCGCTGGACGAGGCACAGGCACGCCGTCAGGTCATCGAACTCCGCCGCGAGCTCGACGCCTCTCGCGACTATCTCCAAACAATCGCCGAGGAGAACGAGACCAGGAACGAGGAGCTCAAGTCGGCCAACGAGGAGATCCTCTCCAGCAACGAGGAGCTACAGAGCACCAACGAGGCGCTACAGACGGCGCAGGAGGAGATGCAGTCGGCCAACGAGGAGCTCTCGACCGTCAACGAGGAGCTGAAGCGTCGCAATCTCGAGCTGACTCGTGTCAACGATGACCTCATCAACCTCTTTGGTTGCGTCAACATCCCGATCGTCATGATCAGCCGCGATCTGCGGATCCGCCGCTTCACCCCGCCTGCCGAGCGGCTGTTCAACCTGCTGGCCACCGATATCGGCAGGCCGATCCGCGATATCCGCGGCAATCTTGACTTCCCCGATCTGGACCGCCGGATCGAGGCAGTTATCGATACCCTCGTCCCCGAGGACCACGAGGTCCTTGACCAAAGCGGTCACTGGTACTCGGTGTGGATTCGCCCCTACATTACCGTCGAGAAGAAGATTGACGGCGCCGTGGTGGCGCTGGTGGATATCGATCATGTCAAGCGCGCCGCCGAGCAGCTCCAGCAAGCCCGCGACCGCGCCAAGGCCATCGTCGAGACCGTCTGGCAGCCGCTGGTCGTCCTCGATCCCGCGCTCAGAGTGATGAGTGCCAACCGGGCGTTCCTCCGGATGTTCGGCACGAGCCAGGAGAAAGTCGAGGGCCGGCCGCTACCCGAGCTCGGTCCGGGGCCATGGATGAATCAAGACCTGGTCGCGGCCCTGCGGACGATCCCCACCACCGGCCAGCCCTTGCCCTATCACGAGATCGACGTCGATCTCGGCTCAGTTGGCAGTCGGGTACTGCAAGTTTACGCCTGCCCGATCGACTGGGATGATCCCCGCGACCGGACCATGATCTTCCTCGCGATGGAGGATGTTACCGACCGCAAGCGCGAGCAAGAGCGGAACCAACAGTTGCTCCGCGAGCAGGCGGCGCGAATCGAGGCTGAGCGGGCCAACCGGCGCAAGGACGAATTCCTCGCCATGCTGGCCCACGAGCTGCGCAACCCGCTGGCGCCAATCCTCAACTCGGTTCTGGTGCTCGGCGCGGCCAACGCGCAGCCCTCGGATCTTGCCTGGGCCCTCAAGGTCCTTGAGCGCCAGGTTCGCCACATGTCCCGGCTGATCGAGGACCTGCTGGACGTTTCGCGCGTGATGCGTGGCGCGATCCAGCTTCGCAAGGAACCATCCGACCTGTCGAAGGTTATTGATCATGCCATCGAGGTCACCCGCTCGTTCATCGAGACCCGCCGGCACCAGTTGACCGTCAACTTGCCTGAGGAACCGATTACGCTCAATGTGGACCCGGTCCGTATCGAGCAAGTTGTCACCAACCTGGTGCATAATGCCGCCAAGTACACCCCGGAGGGCGGCCAGATCAACCTCAGCGTGGCGCGCGAGAACGGCCAGGCCGTTATCCGCGTCCGCGACAACGGTATCGGCATCGCCCCGGAACACATCCACGAGATCTTCGACCTGTTCATGCAGGTCGATAACTCGCTGGAGCGCAGCCTTGGCGGGCTGGGAATCGGGTTGACCCTGGTCAAATCGCTGACCGAGCTGCACGCCGGCAGCGTCGAGGCCCAGAGCGACGGGCTCGGCGAGGGAAGTGAATTCACCATCCGACTGTCCGCCCTGTCGTCCCAGACTGAGTCCAACCAGGCTTTGGCGGTCCCAACCTCCTCGACTCCACCACGGAGAGTCCTGATCGTCGATGACAACAACGATTCCGCCGAAGCGCTCTCCCGCCTGTTGCGGAGCCAGGGCCACGACGTCAGGACGGCCCTCGACGGTGACTCGGCGCTCGCGGTGGCTAACCAGTTCCGGCCCGAGATGGTCCTGCTCGATATAGGCATACCCGTCATCAGCGGCTTTGACATCGCCAGCAGGCTGCGGGCCAAGCCTGAGTTCAACGACGTGATCCTCATCGCCGTCTCCGGCTACGGCAAGGAAGAGAGCCTCAAACGATCACGCGAGGCGGGCTTCGACGACTACGCCGTCAAGCCCATCGATCTGGACAAGCTCACCGCATTGATGTGGCGGACACGGCGGGGAGAGTGAGCGCAACCTGGAGGTCGGCGAGGCGGGCATGCTGCAAAGTTGCAGTTGACGGATGTTCTCTTTCCTATCGGACTTGTTACGCTGGTTCGGGCACGGGCAGGGTCTCCTGACCGGCTCGTCATCCGTGACCACGGGGCTCCCTGCCGGCCGACCCTTGGCGTGTCACCTGCATCCCACCGGTTGGCCGAACGCGGATTGTTCGTCAACCACTACCTCGGTGGATCGTCGGGGTCCACCGTCGATGTCGCGCGCCGAGCTGGGTGTCCATGGTCTGAACAGATGGACCGTAAAAT
>JAFAHT010000144.1 GCA_019237095.1 Planctomycetaceae bacterium | reverse complement strand
GAGTTTCGGGTTCCGATCTCTGGGGCGCAACAAAAACCCCCGGGTAACCCCGGGGGAAAGAGACCGCAAATCACGAAAGTCGAGAGTTTACGTCACGAGCGATCCCGCCGTGCGGGATTCGAGCAAGCAGCGAGTCACTTCTTCTTGGTCTTCGACCCGTTGTTTGTGGTCTCGGCGGTTTCCTCATCCAGCTCGGCCTCGGCATCAGCGTCAGCATCTACGGCCTCGCTCGAGGTCGCCTTGCCGCTGCGCGTGGTCGGGACGGTTAAATACATCTGGTGCTCCCACTGGCCGGACCAGAACTGGCCCGCCCACCGTTGCAACGAAATCGCGCGGACGGTCGGGCGATCCTCGTCACGGATCACCTCACCCCAGGCTCCCGCGTAGGCGGCCCGAACCTGAGACGAGCTTTCACCGACACATAACAAACGCTCACCGTTGGGAGCCAAACAGGCCACGGCTCGCCAATCCTGAGCACCACTCGTTCCACTGCTCATAGTTGTTCATCCCCGCCCGGCGCTTGCGTGCTCAGACCACGATGTCGTGAGTTTCCTGGTCAACGTGGCACCGGGCCTTGGTCATATGAAAGACTCCCCAAAACTCAACTCGATTGCGTCATGCCTTCATCTCATACGAACTTAGCTGCCTTGCAAGTGCATGTCCTCTTCCCGAAAGCAAATACGCAACATGACCCAGCCTGGTGGCTGAGCGTTCAGAACTGCCCGAGCAACACGGTCAATCGAAAGAAAAGTACGAAAGGCGGGCGTTTTCGTGATGTAGGGAACAGGGCATCGCAACAGCAGCTCGTCCTGTCCGGCGAGCGGCGAATTCCCTGCCACGACCGCTTCCTCATCAACTATAGAATTGTAGCGTTTCCGAGAAGCCACGGCGAACGAAATTAGGAAAATTCTACAAAGATTCTGTGTTATCCATGGTTCCGCTTGCCAGGCATCGCGCATCCGATGAACCCTGATCTGCCTACAAAAGCACTGATGGACACTTACAAGAGCGGTGGCTTCGCCCTAAGCTCCCTTGCTTGCAGTGCTTGCGTCTTCAGGAAGAAGTTTGAGCAGCACTTTGCCGCCCCGCGCGGTGGTGTCTGCCTGGTGGGCCGCCTCGCGGATCTCGTCGAGATCAAAGGATTGACCGATGTGGGAGCTGAGGACGCCTTGGCGGATGAGCGAGGCGATTTCGCGAAATAGAAGCAAAGCCGAGGGGATGGAGCGGTCCCGCATCCAGTGACCAAGCCAGAATCCCTCGACGACCTTGCGGCCTGAGATCAAGTGCCGGGGATCGATCTGGATGGGTTCTCCCGAGAGGCTTCCGTAGATCACAAGTCGCCCTTCGGAAGCCAGCGATCGAAAGACGCCGGTGCCGGCCTCTCCACCGATCGGGTCGAGTGCATAGCGCACTCCATCACCCCCGGTGATGCGCTTGACCTGCTCGTCGATCGGTCCCTCCGACGAGTTGATCACGGCGTCGGCGCCCAGGCGGGTCAGTTCCTCCTTGGCCTCGGAACGGCGGACAACGTTCACGGTCTTGAACCCGTCGTGCCGGCCCAGTTTGATGATCATCTTACCCAGGGTTGAACCCGCCGCTGATTGGAGCAACCATTCTCCCTTGGGAACCTCCAGGACATGCCGCACCATGGCCAGCGCGGTTGCAGGGTTCACGAAAAACGTCGCAGCCTGCTCATCGACAATGTCGGCGGGGATGGGGCGAGCCTGACGGGCCGGGATCACGGCATATTCGGCCCAGTTGCCCCCGACCGAATTGATCGCCGCCACACGCTTGCCCTCTACCCAACGGCCGAGCAAGCCCGGCCCGGCCTTATCGACGATGCCCACGCCCTCGAACCCCGGCGTGGCGGGCAGCCGGGGAAGGACTCCGTAACGCCCGCGGACCACCAGCAGGTCGGACGGATTGATCGGGCTGGCGATCATCCGGACCCGTACCTGGCCAGGCCCCGGCTCAGGGAGCGGAACGTCGCGAACGCTCAAAACCTCGACCGGATCACCAAACCTCTCGAAAACGGCGGCTCTCATTCCCTGTCTCGCGCTCGGGCCGGAGGATAGCCCAGGCATCGACAGGAGATTCCGTCGCTCTTGGGCAAGATCTCGACATCGGTTATCTTAATGGGAACGCACCGCGAAACCTACCGGGAACACGACGATGGCCACTCCGATTGATCTCCTGGTCTCGACCGAATGGCTTGGCGCCCGCCTCGATGACCCCGAAGTCCGGGTTGTCGACATGCGTGGCTACGTGGTCACTCGCCCACTGGAGCCAGGCGTCGAGCACGCCGACTACCGGGGCGCGCTGGAGGAATACCTGGCTGCGCACATCCCGGGTGCGGTCTATATCGACTGGACCCGCGACATTGTCGATCTCGACGACCCAGTACCGGCGCAGGTCGCGCCCCCCGAGCGATTCGCCGCGGCCATGGCGGAGCGCGGGATCGGCGACCAGACCCATGTGGTCGCGGTGGACCACGCGGGCGGTCAATTTGCAACTCGGCTCTGGTGGGCGCTCAATTATTATGGTCACGACGCGGTCAGCGTGTTTCAGGGCGGCTGGAATCGCTGGGTCGAGGCGGGAAACCCCGTCGAGTCCGGTCCCGTCACTCCTCCCCGCGCCGTTTTCACGCCGCGGGTCCGCCTGGAGCTCCGGCTGACCGCTGATCAGCTCGCCTTTCGGCTGGGCCAGCCCGACCTGCAACTGATCGACGCCCGCGACGCCGGCCAGTACACAGGCGCCCGGCGCCGAGGCCCACGCGGCGGCCACATCCCCGGCGCTATCAACCTGTCGCGTGAGTTTTTCTTCGCCCCCGAGGGCGGCTTTCTTCCCCTCGAGGAGCTCCGCCGCCGCATCGAGCAAGCTCGGATCGCGGCCGACCGCTCCACCGTGGCCTACTGCAACGGCGGCGTCGCCGCCACCGTCGTCCTCTTCAATCTGGCTCGCCTTGGCTACTCCAACCTGGCCAACTACGATGGCTCCTGGAACGAGTGGGGGCCAAGGCTCGACCTGCCGGCGGTGGACCGCGAACATCCGGGAATCGAGCCCCCGCCTACTCATCGGTAGGAGCCACATCCGTTCGGCGCGCTCCCGAGCCAACGAAATGGGTTCGTTTTGGGTGCCGAGGCCCTCAGTCTCCCGACGAACTTGCCTTGCGTGGACTTCCGGCCGGCAGATTGCGGTATGGTGTCAAGAGGGCATCAGTCGCGCCAGGAAGCACTTGGCATGGTCGTGGCGATGACCCGGAAGCCTGGGAGGTCGGTCCATGTCCATCTACGTCGATGCGGACGCTTGCCCCGTCAAGGAGGAGATCTACCGGGTTGCCCGCCGCTACAGTACCAAGGTCTTCGTGGTCTCGAACTCACCGCTGCGAGTGCCGCGGGAGGAAACCTTCGAGTTCGTGGGTGTGAGCGGCGGATTCGATGTCGCGGACGACTGGATCGCCGAGCGCGCCCGGACGGGGGACATCGTGATCACCGCCGACATACCGCTCGCGGGTCGCTGCCTTCAGCAAGGGGCGCGGGTCCTGGGTCCGACTGGGTTGGAGTTCGCGGAGGACGCCATCGGTGATGCGCTGGCGACCCGCGCCTTGCTCGACATGCTCCATCAATCCGGAGACTTCCGCAGCGGACCCTCCCCGTTCGCCAGGTCCGATCGCTCGCGATTCTTGTCGAAGCTCGATGAATTGGTTCACGCGGCCCGGCGTGACGCGCGGAAGTGAGGAGAGCAGGGTGCCCGATCTCCCCGACGACTTGGCACCATGGACGCGTTGACCCGGGAATCGTTCCAGGTCTCTGCGACAGTTCATTCAGGCTCAGCTCGTTGTCTGGAGGCTGACGCCCAGGAGGATTTCCTGGAGGGTTTCTCCCTGAGCGGAGCTGATCACTCCTGAACTCGTCAGATCCTCAATTTCCTCTCGACATCGCTCGACGACCTGCCGCTTACCTGGGAAATCGGCGTGCCGGGCGATCATCCCCGCCGACTCCAGAAGCCGCTCGAAGTAGTGAGAGTCACTCATCGAAAGTCACCCTTTGTGCCTTGAATGATGGATGCAGTGTCGCACTCCTGCATTTTCTATGCTCGAAATCGCGATTTGTGACGTGGAATCTGGTCGCACACCGACATCCAATACCCTTTCGCCTTGATCCCCCTAATTTACTATACGTACGATCATTATCCGGTTCAATCACCCTGCAAGGCTCATCCGGCGTTTCGGGGAGTTAGTTGGCAAATATCACCCTAAACCCTTGTGTGGCAGGCAGTTGTGGCGGGATTTCGGCCTCTCTAGCTAACTCATACTAAGTGCTTTCCGTAAAAAGAGTTGCGGCGAATTCCGGGTTGTAACCCCCGAAACGCAGGAGAGCGAAAAAATTAAGCCCGCCCGGAGAAGACGGCCGCGCGGAATCCGTTCATACTCGGCTACGGTCGCAAACCCGGACCGAGCAAGATGCCAGCGAGAGGGTGCTCGATCTAGATCTAGAGTCGACAGGCACTTGTTTGCGATCTACCATAACGGGCTAGACCAGTTCTACGACTGCGGAATTCGGAATTCGGAATAAAGAGGAATTCAATTCCACATTAGCCAGCGTCGGATCCCGCGCGACGTCACGAACCTGAATTTCAACCAACATCCTGAACCATGAAAGCGAATCCCAACTCCAGCTCCTGCGAGAATCCTCTATCCGTAGTTCCCGACAATGGAGATCGCGCTCAGGTGCTAGCGGAGCGCTCTCAAACGGAGAGGCTGGTTGAGGCGCGCTCGCGTCAGATCCTCAAGGCGATCGTGGCCTTCCGCGATGGAGATTTCTCCGCGCGCCTGCCGGCGGACTGGCCCGGCATCGAGGGGCGAATCGCCGAGGCCTTCAATCAGACGATTGTTCGTGAGGAGATCATCTCGCGTGAAGTGAGGCGGCTGAGCGCGACGGTGGGCAAGAAAGGCCGTCTCAAGCAGCGCATGTCGTTGCCCGGAGCCATCGGCGATTGGGCGGTGAAGGCCGATTCTATCAACACTCTCATCGACGACCTGGTGCGGCCGACCGTCGACGTCGCCAGGACCATCGGCGCGGTGGCGAAGGGAGACCTCAGTCAGTCCGTGGAGCTGGAGGTAGACGGACGAGCGCTCGAGGGTGAGTTCCTGCGCTCGGCGAAGCTGGTCAATACCATGATTGAACAGCTCTC
>JAFAHT010000565.1 GCA_019237095.1 Planctomycetaceae bacterium | reverse complement strand
GCCCCGTCCCTGTTTCCAGCCCCAAGAGTCGATCGAGCTTGTTGTATACTCAAGTATGGTGGGACCGTGCGGATGGTCTTTGACATTTCGGTGTGAGACGCAGGCCCGCGCGCCACCGAACGGAAGGCCGGCGCGCGGGGTGCGTGTGCTCTGACAGGCGAGTGGCTCAGACGAATGGCGAGTGGTCAGTGGCCAGTGGAGCGGAAGAGAGAGAGTTGGGGGGTGCGAGAAAAGTGGCAAAACAAAGCCAATTCTAATTGGCCATTACTTACTTGTCAGTAAGGACTTAACGTCGACGGGTTCGGTCTTCTTGATGCAAAACAAACCCAATTTTCGGCCGGCGGGGTGGGGCGGATGGCGAGTGGCGAGAGAATAGTGGCGAGTGGCCAGTATGCCAACACTGCCTGTCCTCGCCCGGGGCGTTTCTGGTTGCTTGAACTCCGCGTTGCTCGGACAGACGTTACGCGGTCATGAGTGAAACATCTTTAAAGCCAACAAGGTCATAAGTTTACCACAATCCTCGGGAAATCGGAATACCTCATTCACTCCCGCTCAAGGTTTAACTGAGCACCGTCAGCGCCGTCTTTTGCTGCTTCTGCTTTTCCTTTTCCACGAACGAGGCCAGCGGCTTGGTCTCCTCGTCGAACCGCGCGACTTCCTCGAGCAGCGCCGCGACCATCTCGTCTTCCTTGACGTGGCGAATCGGCACCCCGCGCTTGAAGATGATGCCCTTGCCCGAGCCGGCGGCGATGCCCAGATCGGCTTCCTTGGCCTCGCCAAAGCCGTTGACCAGGCAGCCGAGGATGCTGATCCGCAACGGGTTCGATAGCCCCTTCATCCTGTCCTCGACCTCGGCGACGATGCGCTCGAGATCGATGTCCAGCCGGCCGCAGGTCGGGCAGGCGACCACTTCGGGCTTCGTGACCCGGCGGTCGCAAGCGCGCAGGATGTCGAAGCCAGCATCGATCTCAGGCACAGGATCGCCCAGCAGAGAGACGCGAATCGTATCGCCGACGCCCCGCAAGAGAATTGCGCCGATGCCCGCGGCGCTCTTGAGCGTGCCGTACTCTCGCGAACCGGCCTCCGTGATACCCACGTGGGTGGGATAGTCGCACTTCGCCGCGTACTGGGTGTAACACTCGACGGCCGTCGGCACGTGGCTGGCCTTCAGGCTGATGATCATTAGCTTGTAGCCCAGGGCCTCGGCCGTCTCGATGTGCCGCAGGGCGCTCTCGACCATCGCCTCGGGACAGGGGAAGCCGTACTTGTCGATCAGGTCCTTCTCGAGACTGCCCGAGTTGACGCCAATCCGCATCGGCACGCCGGCGTCGCGCGCCTTCCGCACGACCTCCTTGAACCGCTCCTCGCCGCCGATATTCCCGGGGTTGATCCTGATCTTGTCCACCGCCCGCCGGCCTGAAGGAGTGCGCGCTTCCAGGCAGGCGAGCGCCATGCGATAGTCGTAGTGGATGTCGGCGATCAAGGGGATTCGGATCTGGTCGCGGATTGCCTTGACCCCCTCGACGTCCTCTTTCTTGGGCACGGTCACCCGGACAATCTCGCAACCCACTTCCTCGAGCCGGCGGATTTGCGCCAGCGTCTCCTGAACGTCGAACGTGTTGGTGGTCGTCATCGACTGGACCGAGATCGGGTTGGTACCGCCGAGAACGTGCTCGCCAATGCCGACTTCGCGTGTCTTGTGCCGCTGGACCGTGGTCGAATAGGCCATCGATCGTCGTCCTAATTTCTTGTGAGCGTTGTCTTTAGTACAATTCTTGGATTAGCAATCAAATCAGATTATCGTAATCAAATGGTGGCCGGGGGTCAAGGCTGGGCGGTTGCCTTCTGAACCTGTCAAGGATCACTCTGCTCATGGGCCGACTGCCGATTCCCGCCAGCTTAAAGCGATACCTGGTGCCGATCTGGAACGAGGCTCACCGCATCGGCTGGCTGGTGCGCGACTATTCCGCGTCGTGTGTGCACGGCCAGTGGGAGACTTGTGCCGCTTGCGGGAAGTTCCGGCCGATGCTGTTTCGCAGGCGAGTTATCCCCCGCAGGCTCGTGGAAATGTGGGGCCTCTCTCCACGACTGGCCGAAGCGCTGGCACGCAAGGAGTCGAGCGATTGCTCGAGCTGCGGTGCCAAGTTACGGGCGCGACGGATGGCTGCGGTGATTCTCCAGAACTTCCAGGTCGGCCTCCCCCCTGCTCCGGTTCGCTCGATCCACGAGTGGACGCGTTCCCCTCAGATCGCCCGCCTCAAGATCGCCGAGATCAATCGGATCGAGGGTCTGCACCAAGAACTTGCCGGCTTGCCAGGGTTTCAAGCCTCGGACTACCACCCTGGTGCCAGGCCGGGCGAGATCGTCGCAGGGATCCGGTCGGAAGACCTGACCGATCTCACCTACCCGGATGACAGCTTCGATCTTGTGCTCACGTCGGAGACACTCGAGCACGTCCCCGACCTGGCGACCGCTTTGGAGGAGATCGCGCGTGTCCTGGTTCCTGGTGGTCGCCACATCTTCACCGTTCCCCAGTTGCCGGGTGTAGCCCAGACGTTTGCGCGGATCGTGACCCGTTCGGATGGCACGCTCGACCACCACGTCCCTCGGATTTGCCATCCCGGAGGAGACGTCGGATACCCGGTGTTTACTGAGTTTGGGTCCGATCTTCCGGAGGTCCTTCGCAGGGCCGGTTTCGAGGTCAACGTGTACTTTGGCCCGGCGAGCAGCGACGACCTGGCGCAGGTTTACGTCTGCAGGAGGCCCGATCGGCAGCCGATGAAGGACACTGTCAGCCTCGAGGTTCCAGCAGAGGCGCAGCCCGATCGACATCTTCCTGACTGAGCTTGTAGACATAGATCGAATGGCCGATCGGGCGGATCGGCTCGAATTGTTGGAAATAGCTGAAGGCATTGCGTTCGGCATTCCAGACCGGTGCCCACACGTCGGGAGAGGAGTCGTAGAGCCGCCAGGGAAGGCCGTAGACCAGGCTCGCGCTCACTGCGTAGTAGCCGGGAGCCAGGCGTCTTGCCGGTCCGACAAGCCGGGGAGGCCGCAGCCCCGGCTTCATTGGCAAGAGCACGGTCGAACCCGGCTTCACAGGGGGCAGAAACCAGTCGAATGAATCCGCAGGCTGGGCGTGCCCAAATATCGAGGGGTTGATCTGACCAAAGTAAGCCAGGCCGACCGGTTGCCCCGGCGCGTGCTCGCGGCACCACGCGCGCAGGCCGACCAGGTCCTGGCCCCAGTCGAGATTGCTGTCGATGAGCCGAACCGGCACGCGATCCGGCCCCCCCGAAATCCAGTTGAAGTAGGCGAGGTAATGCGGGTGAATCCAGAGGGCCGAGGCGATCGTCAGACCCAGCGACGCAAGCGTGGTCGTCCATCCGATCCAGCGCCGCAGCCCGCAGAGGCCCTCCACCCAGGGAACCACTTTCCCCGCGGCGATGAACACATAAGGAGCGATCGACAGGACATAACGGAGCCCGAGATTGATGTCGGTCAGAAAGCTCATGGAGTAGAGGACCACCACCGGAACGGTCCAGAGGCAGATCTCGTCGGCCCAGGCCGCGCGCGTGCGTCGCTGGATCACCAGCAGTAGCAGCGAGAGCAGCACCAGGACCCACGTCCCTTCGGGCACCTTGTAAAGGAGCGTGCAAATGTAGTAATACCACCAGCCCGAATTCCGCAACACACCGTTGAGATACACCGAGTACCCGCCGACGCTTTCATCGGCCGAGCCAGCCTCCTTCCGGGCAAGCTCAACGTCGCCCTCCTGAAGGGCCTTATGGGCCCGACGCAATCGATTGGGTATTCCGTCGGCCTCGACCTTCTGCTCATCGAAGCCGAGCAGGTAATGCTCGGGCAGCGGCGCCGGTAGTTTGGCCAGGATGGTGCCCCGGAACCGATTCTCCCGGAACGGCCACATGAGCGCATAGAGCGGGTTCTGGCTGGCCGGTGCCTTGCGGATACCGCCGGCGACAGGTCTCGTCAGAGTGCTAGAAGCGAACTCAAACCTTCCGAAAGGAATGCCGACGCCCTCGAAGCGATACCCGTCATCGATCACCAAGACGCTCAGCGCCACGATCAAAGAGCCATGAGCAGCGCCCACCACAGTGCGGCGCACGATCTGGGTCCGCGGCGTCACCAGGATCAGACGGACGAGCCAGAGCAACAGCCAGACCGCATAGAGCAAGAGCATGCTGAACTTGGTCAACTCGGCCAGGCCGAGCATGACACCGGCCGCCATGGCCCTGGGCCATGAAGGGCTGCGCAAGTAGAGCCAGAACACGAAGGTCGCCGCCACCCCCAGGGCCGTCGAGCCGACGTCCGCGGTGATCAGCCGGCAGTGCGCCAGGGTGTTCGGGCAGAAGACCCAGAGGCAGAGGCTAAGTAGCCCTCCCCAGACACCATGGAGCCGGCGCGCCCAGTCAAAGACGACCAGCCCGCCCAGGATCGAGAACAGGGGCATGACCATCCGAGCCAGTTGGAATAGCTCGAAATAACGAGCAGCGTTGAAGAAAGCAAAGGTCTGCGAGAAATTCGTCGGTGACGGATCAGGCCTCGTCCAGCTCTCCTGCTCGTAAACTGGAGCCGTGACCGGATTGGCCCAGATCACCGGCAGGGCGGCGACCATCCTGACGAGCGGGGGGTTGTGATGGTAGAGGCGGAAGGTCCCCTTCTGCCAGTAGGTCACGCCAGCCGGCAAGTGCACCACCTCATCAACGGTTGGATTCTCCAGGACGAGGCTCTGCTCAGCCAGGGCCAGGTGAGCCACGAGCAGCCCGGCGACAGCCAGGGCCATACCAAACCGCCCGGCGAAACGACGGGACCGGGACGAGGAAGCGTTGGTCAGCACGATCGGGGCCGGCGGAGCTGACGCTCGTCCTGGTTCCTGAACTGTGTTTGCCCGCCCCTGTTTGGTCGACCTCATGAGGGATGCGCCACCAGCTCGCTGATTGAACGGAACGATTCGCGGAGATCGCGATAGAGTTTCTGGTAGACCACGAACGACTTGTCGTAGAACGCCTTGACCTTGGGGTCGACCGCGGTCGATTCCACAGTCCGGATGGTGGCGTCGCAGGCTTCGGGAACTGAGCGATAGGCGCCGGTTCCCACCTGGGCCAGCAAGGCCGCGCCGAAGGCCGGCCCGTCGCTTGAATTCAGGGTGTGCACGTCACTGCCATAGATATCGGCCTGGATCTGCCGCCAGAGAGGGTTGCGGGCACCGCCGCCGGAGAGGCGGATCTGATTGATGCTGACGCCCATCTCGCGGATCAGCTCGAGGCTGTCGCGCATCGCGAACGTGACTCCCTCGAGCACTGCACGGATCAGGTGCGGACGGCCGTGCCGAATGGTCAGGCCAATCCACCCCCCCTTGGCGTCGGGATCGAAGTGCGGGGTCCGTTCACCGGTCAGGTAGGGCAGGAAGAAGAGGCCCTCCGCGCCCGGGCCCGCCAGGGCTGCCTCCGCGGTCAGGACGTAGTAAGGATCCATTCCCTGCTCCTTGCCCCTGGCGACCTCGGCCTTGCCCAGCTCGTTGCGAAACCACCGGAAGCTGCCGCCGGCGGAGAGCACGACGCCCATCAGGTGCCAGGCACCCGGCACCGTGTGGCAGCCGCGCTGCAGGCGGCCCAGCGGGTCAAATCGCGGCTGGTCGGCGTGTGCAAAAACCACGCCCGAGGTCCCTATCGTCGCCGAGACCACTCCTTGGCGGACGATCCCGTTGCCCACTGCTCCGGCCGGCTGGTCCCCCCCTCCCCCGACCACCGGAGTCCCTTTGGGAACTCCAGTCGCCTTGAATCCGGTCTCGCTCACCACGCTCGACACTTCGGGACTTTCATAACAGGGCGGCAAGAGCGAAGGATCGATCTCGAGCTTGCCCAGCAGCTCGCGACTCCAGCGACGGTTGACGACGTCCAGCAACAAGGTGCCGGAGGCGTCGCTCACCTCGGTTGCGAAAGTGCCGGTCAGCCGGTAACGGACGTAATCCTTGGGAAGAAGAACCTGGCGCACCCGATCCCAGTTCGCCGGCTCAACCCTGCGGACCCAAAGCAACTTGGGGGCGGTGAAGCCCGTGAGCGCCGGGTTAGCCACCATCTTCACCAGCGCCTCGCGGCCTCCGGCTCTCTCTTCGATCTCGCGGCACTCGACTGCGGTTCGCTGATCATTCCACAAGAGCGCCGGGCGGATCACAGCGCCGGCTTGGTCAAGGAAAACCGAGCCATGCATTTGCCCGCTCAGGCCAATGCCCTTCACATCGGCCGGGGCGAAGGTTGCCGCGGCCAGCACCGACTGCACGGTCTTGATCGTCGCGTCCCACCAGAGCTCGGGGTCCTGCTCAGACCAGCCCGGGTTGGGGTGCGAACAGGGATACTCGGCCGAGGCCGACGCGAGGATCGTCCCCCGGTCGTCGATGGCGAGCGTCTTGGTTCCCGATGTGCCGATATCAATTCCCAGAGTAACGCTCACTTCTTGATCTCCCAGCGCTCGCCGCATCGCAAGATGCGAGGCTCGACTGCCGCCGGCAGCCGGCGGGCCTCGGCCTCGAACACCTCGATGGCAACCGTGTTGAGCGTAAACATGTCGTAATTGTGAGGTACGAGGTAACGTGGATGGACCCGCGCGGCGAGGTCCACCGCCTCGGCCGCCGTCATGTTCCCCGGCACGCCCCGTGCCGGGTCCCAGCCGTTGATCGGCAGGAAGAGCACATCGAACGGCTTCTGTCCCAGCTCCTCGGCCAGCCCGTCATACGCCAGGCTGTCTCCACTATGATACCGTCTGAGCCCCTCGGTCTCGATGACGTACCCGAGGTAAAGATGACGCCCCTCTCATCACGGTCGATCTGCTCGTGTGCCGAAGGGACAGCCCGCACCCGGAACCCGGCTCGCTCGACGACCTTGCCCGCGTCGGTTGCGGAGCAGCGATGGGACGGCAGGCCGATTGCCTTGACTGGTCCATCAAACTTTCCGGCAGCACGAGGCGCGCGTCGGCCGACACCGCCAGCAGCCCGGTCAGTGTCTCTGGAAGGCTCCTTTCGCGGTTATGCCAGGATTCGCACCCTGCTCGAATCTAACGCCCCGATAGCGCGTCCACTAGTAGCGGGGAGGTGAACTGTCCCTGTTGGGAAAAAACAACGCAACGGGGCAAGCAGCAGGAGTGCACGCTTTTCTCACTGATTTTCCACATTATAATTTAGACAGACCTCACCCTCCCCCGGGGTCGTATAGAAAACAGGGAGATCAGTGCGGACTCCCTCCCTCCTCCTTCCTCCCTCCTCGCTCCGGAGGCCAAGCGATGAACCGAGCTTTAACGTCGAAGCTGATCATTTTCAGTCTTGCAATTGTAGGAGTCTTGCTCGAGTCGCGGGCCTACGCGTGGGCATCTCCGGCGATGCGAGCGTCGCGGTTGAGCCCGGATGAACGGGCCGAGCTGCTGCGTTATGCAAACGACACTTGGCGTTCGTTCGAGCGGCTCACGCAACCCAGCGGCCTGCCCGCCGACAGTTTGCCCCGCGATGGCGTTGGGTGGGGCAACCCGTCGATGTCGACGTCGCCGACTGACATCGCCGCCTATCTCTGGAGCGTGCTGGCCGCGGAACGGTTGAAGTTGATCGGCACGGAGGAATGTCGATCGCGGCTGCGGCGCACGTTGTCAACGCTAGCGAACATGGAGCGCCACAACGGCTTTTATCTGAACGACCTCGACCCTCGCACCGGCGCCACTCTGAGGATTTCTCCCTTTGACGCCAGCCCGCGCCGGCCCCTGGTTTCGTCCGTGGACAACGCATGGCTAGCAACCGCCTTGGTGATGGTCATCAACGTCGAGCCCACGCTTCGGTCTCAGGCCTCTAAATTGCTGGAGGCTATGAACTTCCGCTTCTTCTACGATCCCTACAGCTCGGTCGACCCGATCGAGCACCCGGGCCATCTCTACGTCGGCTACTGGGTCGATGACCGCTCGTTCTACGGTCATTACGGAATGCTTAATTCAGAAGCACGCATCGCCAGTTACCTGGGCATCGCCCGTCGCCAGCTTCCGTCCGAACACTATTACCGGCTTTACCGAACGCTGCCCGAGTCGTTGGGGCCTCAGGAACAGAAGCCCCTCGGCCAGACCCGCGAGTACCTGGGCATCAAGGTCTACGAGGGTTCCTACTCGTATCGGGGGATGCGCATCGTACCGAGCTGGGGCGGCAGCATGTTCGAGGCACTCATGGTTACTCTCTTCGTTCCCGAGGGCGACTGGGCCCCGCGAAGCTGGGGGGTGAACCACCCACTCTATGTCCGGGCCCAGATCGAGCACGGTCTCGAGGAGGCGCATTACGACTGCTGGGGATTCTCTCCGGCGGCGAGTCCACTTGGCGGCTACGGGGTTTATGGAGTCAAGGCGCTGGGGAGTAACCCTATGGGTTACCTTTCCTACGAGATCGGCGGCCCAATCAGTCACAGTTTGCCGCAAAGCCCCGGCGGCAAGTACAATCATGGGATCGTAACCCCTCACGCATCGTTCCTTGCGCTTCGCTACGCTCCACGCGAGGCGGTCGCCAATCTACGGACTCTCACGACACGGTTCCCCGTCTACAGCCAGTTCGGATTCCATGATTCCGTGGATGTGTCCGCGGGGGTGGTCACGGGGTGCATCCTGGCCATCGACCAAGGCATGATCATGGCCGCGATCGCCAACGAGCTGGCTGATGATGCCATGCAACATGCCTTTAGCGACGGCCCAGTCGAAAACATCATGCGCCCTTTGGTGGCAATGGAAGAGTTTTCCGCCGGGCCCATTGGCCCGATCGCCGGCGGCGGATCCACGCTCAGACTTCTCACCGATCTGAAAACCAGAGCGAAATGAGCGGAAACGCGAACTCTGGGTAAGACTGGGGCGGGTCCCCGTTGGCGCACCCGATCACGAAACCCCTCAGCGCTTCGTGATCGGGGGATCCTAAAAAAAGCGCCAATGTTGGCTTCGAATGCTCACGCCGTCTGGATCGCCGCCACGTCGCCCAGGCCGAGCTCGGTGATAGTCTGGGCTTTGAGGACGTGCTTGCGCACCTTGCCTGTGACGGTGCGGGGAAGAGATTGCACGATGGCGATGTGCTGGGGGATCTTGAAGTGAGCGATCTGGCCCCTGCAATAGGTCTGGATGGTTTCGGGCGACAGCGAAGCTCCGGCGCGGGGGACGATCCAGGCGGCCACGATCTCGCCGAATTTTGCATCGGGCAAGCCGAGAACGGCAACTTCCGCGACGTCGGGGTGATGATGGAGGAACTCCTCCACCTCGGCGGGCTGGATCTTCTCGCCGCCGCGGTTGATCTGCTCCTTGCAGCGGCCGACGATGCGGTAGTTGCCGTCGTCGCGACGGCGGGCGAGGTCGCCGGTATACAGCCAGCCTTCACGATCGATGGCACACGCAGTAGCCGCGGGGTTCTTGTAATAACCGGCCATCACATCGTGGCCGCGAGCGGCGAGCTCGCCGGGTTCGCCCGGCGGAGAGTCAGCCCGGGTTGCCGGGTCCACCAGCTTCACCTCGACTCCGAGGATTGGCCGGCCAACGGTCCCGCAGCGAACCTCGATCGGGTCGTCGGCCGAAGTGAATGTGATGATTGGCGACGCCTCGGTCTGGCCGTAGCCGATGCAGATCTCGCGCGCTCCCATCACGCTCACCACCTTTTCCATCAACGGCAGCGGACAGGGTGCCCCCGCCATGATGCCGGTCCG
>JAFAHT010000291.1 GCA_019237095.1 Planctomycetaceae bacterium | reverse complement strand
GCCGACCCTGGGAGGCGGAGAATCGCAGCTCGCGGCGATCGTCCGGACCGCGCCGCCAGCCGGTACCGACTGGGACCTCGAGCCGTCGAGGCGATTTCCTGGGCCAGGCCTCGGACAGGCAGCGAGCCACGGTTGCCCGGTCCTGATCGTTGACATGAATCTCGACCCGCGGCGGTTCGTCGCAAGCAATGCCCAGCGGGTCCAGCAGGGCCAGGCGCGCGCGAACCTCGTGACGGCCGCGAACCCAGTCCACGATGTCAGTGAGCAGGAACGCGCCACCGCCCATGGCCCATCCCACCCGCCTCGGAATTCCCCCCAGGGCCAGGACCAGAACCGACAGCACATCGCCCCGGACGTCGATTCCAAGGTCGTACTTCGCGCTGCGGATCGACCGGCCCAGCCTCCAGACCTCGCCGAGCAGGCCCCAGCGGCTGGGGTGCCGCTCGAACCAGGTCCGCTCGGCGATCCGCACCTGGTTCACACCAGGGTCGGCCTCGAAGACCTCATGATTGCTTGGTGAGGCCAGCACGTCGATGGTCGCCGCCGGATAGGCCGTCCGCAACCGGGCGACCAGCGGACTGGTGAGCACCGAGTCGCCCAGGTGATCGAGTTGCACGATCAAAATCCGCCGCGGCGCGGTGACCGGGCGAGCTGTCCGGACGATGCGCCAGGCCGCCATCGCCGCCGTTCCGACCGCGTCCAGCGCAGACACGCTGATCCGCCACCGCAGCTTGCTGTAGCGGTATCGTCCCGTACTCACCGGTCTAGGACCGCCTGGCGACCTGGTCATACACCTCCGCCGTTCTGTGCGCAACCCGCGGCCAAAGATAATGCGCGGCGACAAATCCCGCCAGACGAGGATCGGGGCCCGCGGACCAGCCGCGCGCAAGGGCGCTCTTGATCTCACCCAGCCGATTTGGACGCGCGTAGAGAACGCGATCGCCGAAGTACTCCCTCGTCGAGCCGAAGGGTGTGATCACCACCGCTGTACCCGCAAGCGCGGCCTCGAGCGCCACAAGTCCGGGCGTTTCGAACCAGCTTGGCAGCGCCAGCACGCGAGCCGCCGCGTAAGCCGATGCCAAGAGCGGATCTTCATGGGCTATCGATGCCAGCCACGCAACGGCATCGCCCCCTTCCGCCCGACACCGCTCGTGGTAGGTGCGGCACTCCGGCGGGGCTTCCCCCAGAACGACCAGGCGCAATCGCAGCGACCGCACGGCGCGGATCAGGCCCAGTGGATTCTTGCGCGGCTCGACGCGACCCACGAACAGGGCGAACTCGCCGTCGCCGAACCGCTCGCGAAAGAGTGCCGGACAGGCCCCACGGAACGTGCTCAGAACGCCGTTGGGAACAACCGCAAGCCGTTCTGGATTCACGCCGAAGAGGGCGGTGAGCTGCCGCGCCTCGGCGTGCGAGTTGGGCAAGATTCGCTCGCAGAGCGCCAGCAGCTCCCGTCTCCAACCCGGCAGGATGGGGCAGAGCCGGCGGAGCGACCGGACCGCCAGGCTACCGGCCTTACGTGCCCAACTGCGCTCCAGGTTCCACAGGGCACCTGGCTGGAACCAGCAAATCGGCGAGAGCACGACCGGTATTCCTCGGGCCTTCGCCCGTCTTGCCAGCTCCAGACCCTCGCGAGACATCCCGAAGAGATGGAGCAGGCGCGCCCGTTCAAGCCGGTCGGTCCAGGAACAAAAAAGACGCACGGGAAGGCCCATCGCCTCGAGGTGACGGCCCGTCTGGATGAGCTGGTTCTCGCCCCCACCGGGAGCCTGGAACGCAAACGAAGGGGCGTGCAGCAGCACCGAACCGGTGCGGCACGGACCCTGACAGCGCGACCTCAGCCAGGACGCGCTGGTCTCTCCGCCGGATCCTCGGGCTGGGACGGCGATTGGAGACATCAGCCGGTCCCCGTTTGCTGGAGCTTCCACCAGCGCAGTCCCTTTTTCAGCCTGCCGGCAAGCGACGCGGCGAAAAGCTCATGAATCGGTGTCACCGTCTCCCAGTCCAGCGCCTGACGGACGGCGGCCTTCAAACCAGGATGGCGATGGTCGATCAAGGGAGCCACGACGACCGGGTCCTTGGGGGCCTCGCGCCGCTCGTAAACCAGTTCGTCAACCGCGATGACCGTACGGGAGTCCGAAACCGGCAGCGAGCCGCAGAAGCAGCCACGCTGGATCTCCATCGCCAAAGGGTATTCCGTGTCCCACTCGTCGAACTGGACCTCGAAGCGGCTGCCCTCGCGGGGGAGCACCATGTACCTGCGGCTGGAACGCCAGCGCCACCAACGGGCCAGGTCGGTCATGGTGGCCCGCCAGACCAGAGACTGCCTCTCCAGCAGGCGGTACAGGGCGATCAGGACCTCCGGCATCTTTCCCAGGCGGCGTTCGGGATGGCCGTACACCAGGGCCGGCTCGCCGCAGGCGATCCTCGCCTCAACGACCCTGCTCAAGTAGTCCGCGACGACCCCGCTGTCCTGCACTCCGGCTTCGAGAAAAAGGCCTTCGCAGACCGGGTGCACCGGAAGTTGCAAGACCCGGGAGAACCGATCGCCTTTCCACGGGAAGAAGGGGAAGTCGTCGTAGTCAAGCTGGAAATCCGACGCGTATTCGTAGCCCAGCCACTCGACGGCGTCGTCCAGGCCGGGGTTCCAGCGCCCATGGGGCGCGGCGAAGCCTGCTGGCGCGAAGCCCGAGTCGCGCAGCACGCGATCCGCACGTTCCAGATTGCGAAAGTTGGCCTCGGGATCGCGATAAACGTGATGAAAATGACCGTGCGATTGGGTGTCGTGGCGGCGCAGGTCGCTCAGAACCTCGCCTTCGTTCTCGTAGGCGTGAGTGCTGACGAAATGAGTGCAGCAATCTGCCAGCAGGTTCCGGGTCAGGGCGAACCGGTGGTAATCCTCGGGGACCGGCTCATCGAGATCGACCCTGAAGTTGAAGACGGAACGGAAGGGGTAGGGGAACGGGGCCAGCCTGATCCAGATTCCCCCGCCGGCGAACACCTGCTGGCGAAGAGCGTTGAGCATTCGGCGGCGGATCCAGGCCTTGGGCTGGCGCGACACGCGCTCGCTCAGGTTCCACTTTCGGAATCTCCAGAATGCCCGGGCATTCTGGTTATCAATGAGTGCCTGGAACGGATCGACGGGCTCCTCGCGTCGCAGCAAGTCAATGTCGATGGCGACATGCTCGCCGGTCAGCAGCGTCTTCAGGCTGCTTGCCGCGACCTGCCGGCCGTCGAAGAGGACAAAACGGCCTCTGCGGAAGGCAAATGGATGCGCATCTCGGACTATCTCGTGAGCGATGCCCTCCTGGGTCAGGATCAGCTCCAGGCCCGGCGGTGTTCGCCAGAGCAAGAGAGGCAAGGGAGCCAGAGCCGGGCGATAGAGATCAGTCATGGTCACTTCCCGGAACCCGAGCCGACCAGAGTGTCATCAGCCGTGCCGCCGGCAGCCGGCGGAAGAGCCATGTCCGTTCCTCGACCGGCGCGAGCAGCCGAACGATCCGGACGTCCTGGAACCTGCGCCTTAGCTCGGCCTGGAACCCGGAGGGCCAGAACCAGCGCTCGCGCACTGAGCCCCGGGCAGGATACATCCAGCGGCCGCGATATTCGTCAATCCGCTTTACCAGGGCGCTGGGCAGCCAGGGCCGCTGCGCGTCGAGCGCGGCGACGTTCTTGTCCACGATCGCCAGGACCCCACCGCGGCGGAGCACCCGCCGCGTCTCGTCGCAAACGAGGTCTCGCGACCGCGGATCCAGATGCTCGAAAACCTCGATCGCGATGATCGCGTCGAATGTCCGCGGGCCGAAGGGAAGCCTGCGGGCCGTCGCCCGCACTCGCGGCACGCCCGTTGCCTCGGCCAGCATCGCCGCCGACAGGTCGAGCCCCACCACCTGGGCTCCTCGAGCCTGCAGGGCCCGTGCGAAGCGGCCCTTGCCGCAACCAAGGTCGAGAATCCGCTTGACCAGGAGGGGCTCCAGTGCATCCATGATTCCCCGCAGGCGGTAGTCGTCCCTGGCAATCGACGGCTTGAACCGCCGATGAAGAGAATCAAACCGGAACGCCACCTCGGCTTCATGAGTCGAGATCATGATGCCCTCCTCGCCAGGTAGAGCTCGCGCAGCTTCCAGCTCCGCACGGCGACGGAAACTGCCGACAGGGCGCAGAACATCAAGCCCTCAAGGCCGTCGCGAAATCCTTGCTTGCCGAGGTAGAGCTTGAGAAATGTCCAGATCGGGCGCAGGGCCACGTCGCTGGTCTGAAACCGCCGTCCCGATTGGTGCAGATCGCAGGCCTCGAGCGTCGTGTAATGGTCGATCTTGCCCAGGAAGACGCGGATGCTCGGCAACGTGCGATGCTCGAGAAACTGTTCCATTCGGCCGATTGGGCCTGCGATCGCCACGGTCTCGTGCACCAGGCCGGTCCAGCGCCCGCGATCACGACGGAAGAGCCGCAGCGGAAGATCCTGCTGCGTTCCCGAAAAGCCGAACGGCCGGCCCAGGATCTCGCTCTTGATCGGCACGCGGAAGCCGGCGCAGGTGTTCGAGGAATCCGCGAGACGCCTGCGAATTTCAGCGGCCAGCTCCGGCGTGACGCGTTCATCGGCGTCAATCGAGAGCACCCAGTCCACCGAGGCCGAGGCCAGGGCCAGAGCGGCGTTGCGCTGATCCGCGAAATTGTCGAATGCTCGGACCGAGACCACGTCGGCCAGACGCCGGGCGATCTCGAACGTGGCGTCCTCACTGGAAGCATCCACCACGACGACCCGTTCATCGGCGAACCGGGCGGAATTCAGGCAGGCCGCGAGGTTCTTCTCCTCGTTGCGGGCCACGACCAGGACGGCAAGGCGAGGCTCAAGCATGGGCCACCGCCTTCCTCACCACACCCGCGATCGCTCGCAGCGGAAAGTAAACGGCATAGACCGCCAGGGCCAGGTCAAGTCGTCCGAGGAGCGCAAGCGCGATCCAGAGATGCCAGCGCAGGTCGGCATGACCCACGGCAGCGACGAGATTCCTCGGCGCTCTGGCCAGAGCGGACAGGAGAGCGGGGCGTCGCTCAGGTCGGGCCCGTCCCGCGTCCGGCTCGAGAGCAGCTTCGCCCTCACTCTTCGCCTTTTTCTTCTCTCCTTCAAACGCAAGGCCGGTGAGCGACTGGATCACGAACACATACTTGCCGGCGAGGTAAAGCATGCCGATGGCCAGCCAGTGAGGCTGCCGGCTGGACAGGAAGACCGACCAGGCAATCGCAACGTGCAGAGCCACGTCGGCAAGCTCGTCGAGCACGTGGTCCAGCCAGCGGCCGAATGCCGAGCTCGTCCCCTGAAGCCTGGCCAGGCGGCCATCGGCGGTGTCGAGCACGAGGGCCGCGGCCAGGGCCAGCGCGGTCGCGATCGATGGCCAGTATCCCGGGCCGCCGAAAGCCACGATTGCCGAGGCAGTGAGCATGAGTGCGGCGGCCGCGAGTGTGAGATGGTTGGGACGCACGCCGGTGGCCTCGAGCGTCGCGGCCAGCCTCTCGGCCAGAGAGAATGCCCAGAACCGCCCCAGGGGCTGATAAGTCAGGCGCCGCTTCAGTTCTTCCTCGGCCGTCGCTAGCGAACTTGCTCGATCGAGCCTCCAGATCACAGCGGTCTCCGGGTCGCCCCCACTGCGAACGGCCCGACGAAGGCGGCGCAGATCATAAAGCCGGTCGGTCCGCATGATGGCGGCTCCGGCCTGGGGCGGCCCCGTGAAGAACACGACCCGGTTCGAGACGTGATCGGCCATCAACCCTTGAAGCAGGGCGTGCTCGTCCACCCGGGCATGGACTGCGATCGGACCGCCTGGAGATCCCACCGTCTGCGCCTGCTCGACCAGATGGCTCAGCACGGGACGACCCAGCAGGACCTCGGTCGCCAGCAGGCCGCGCGGTCCGCGGGGCCGGGCGTCGATCACCAGGTGGAGAGCCGGCGAAGACATGGATCGCCTCCCTGCGGGTTCCGAACTCTCAGCAAGAGCGGCCGCCGCGAGCGACTCCTTCGCAACGCGGCGCCCCAAGGCCTTTTACTACCAGGGAAACCTGCGAAAGAACGCTTCCTGCCGCGCGATCCAGGACCCTTCGCCGACCGTTGTCTGCTGCCACGCCGGGCCGACCGCGGCAAACCGCCGCACCGCGGCAGCCAGGCTGACAGCCAGATCGATCCGGCCACGCAGCAGCCAGTATCCCAGCCGCACGGGCACCCAGAAGAGGTGTGCGACCAGCCGCAATCCCCTCAGGTTCTTCCACGCGAACAGGAAGCTGTTGCGGATCGCCAGCGCGTCGCAGCGATCGATTCCCATTGCGGACCCGAAGGTGCCAAAGCCCCGATGATAGGCGACGGACCTGGGCTCGTAATACCCCTTGAGGCTGGCCATCCAGCCGCGAAAGCCCAGGTCGAGATCCTCGATCCGTCCCGGGAAGTAGACGGGATCGTAACCGCCGAGCGCGAGGAACTTGCGGCGGTCGACGGCAAGCACGGGACCCGCGGACGCCGTCAGGTCGGCCCGGTCCAGCACGTGCTCGTGGCCGGGAACCCGGCACATCCCCTGGACCAGCCCGAATCTCGACCGCACCCGCGTTCTCATCCCCTCGTACTCACGGCCGTCGAACGACCAGCAAAGCGGTGCCGAGAACAACGCGTCGTCGTGATGCTCGAACACCCTGAGCAGGGGAGCCACCGCGCTGGGGGCCAGCTTCACGTCATTGTTCAAGAGCAGAACGACCGGCTCGTCGAGCGCCGTCAAGACTCGGTTGAATGAGGCAAGTCCGCGGTTCTGCTCGCGTACGACCCGCACCCCGGGCCACCGTTGCTCCACCAGCTCGGCGGAGCCGTCCGTGGACTCATTATCGACCACCGTCACGCCACATGGCACCGCGGATCGAGCGGCCGCTTCGATGATCGAGGGCAGACACTCGGCCAGGAGGTCCCGGCCGTTGTAGTTGAGCACCAGGATGTGGGTGCGGTCGATCGTCAAGGGCTCCATCCCTCGGACTGGTGACGAACGTTTCGACTCAGCGGCCGGGCGCTCGACCGGGATCGTCGTGTGGCTCTCAAGCGATTGCCGGTACTGACGTTGCAATACCCGGCGGGTGGCTTTCCTGGCCTCCGTCTCGAGCCGACCTTCCATCTGAAAGCAATTCAAGGCTATACGATACGCTCCAAGTCGTTGCAGGTCAAGCCCGGGGCAAGTCCTTGGCTGCCCGAACCAGCTTGTACAAAACCAACTTTTCACCGGTACTGAACGCTGAACGGGCGTGTGGTAGAGAAAAGTAGAGATTTCTGGAGTTCCGGCAGCCATCAAAGCCCGCGTGGGACTCCGCACTCTTTCGTCATAAGTTCTAATCTGGCAATGACAAATACCCGAGCAGTTGGCTCTGTTCTGACGCTTCTATATCAGTTCCATCTCTGTCCAATCGGTTCCACTGGCGCGGAAGGACGCGGAAGAGGCCACCTACTTTGTAGCGCCAAGGAACCGTGAGTGGCCTCTTTCCCGCCCCCAGGGAAGCCGAGGGAGACATGGTGAATTGTGACCGGATTTTGGGTAAGACAAGCTGGATCACGAGCTGGTTATACCCCTTCTGGGCCGCGTGCATGGGGGCATGGCCTCTACTCGGTTGCCGTTGACGGTCTGAACCGGCCTCCTATAATGCGGTGCACGGCGAGGGATGGTGCCGCGCACTGCCTGTTCAATTCAACGTTCTGGCCCAGGGTCAAGGAGGATCGGGATGGCCGGGCGCCGTTTCCGGCTCGCGGTCGTCCTTCTTGCGGCGGCCCTGCTCGGGATCTCGATCGCGCGGTCGCTCTTGCCCGCCCAGGACGGACTCAAGTTCATCCGCATCGCCCGCCAGTTCCAGAACGATCCCTGGCCGGACGTTGTCCACGGCACGGACCAGCACCCGCTTTACCCGGCGCTCATTGCCGCGATCAAGCCCCTCTTCACGCGTTTTGCCAAAAATTCGTTGGTGTCAGTTTCGTTGAAAACGAAACTGACACCAACGGCTCTGGACACCAACGGCTCTGAGGATCGTTCAGGGCGACTGTCCTCTCATCACTCGGTTCCATGTTAGCAATGTTGCTGCCGCCTGTTGTACTTCTTACACGACATCGATTGCCTGAGAGCTTGCGTGTGCGATATGTCGTTAGCTAACGCTAGGGGCGAAACGCGATGAAACGGATAGCATTACTCGACGGGATGCGCGGCCTTGCCGCCCTGTACGTGGTCCTTCACCACGCCTACTTCCAAGTTAGCGAGTCCGCTCCCAAGGAGTGGCTGGTCGGGCGGTTCGCTTGGCTCGCGTTCGGGCACTATGCCGTCGCGGTGTTCATCGTCTTATCAGGATTCAGCCTCGCGGCCGGCGACCCCATGCGGGGTGGGTTCTGGGCCTACGTCCGCCGCCGTGCCCGCCGCATCCTGCCGCCCTACTATGTCGCACTTGGGCTCTCCCTCCTGCTGATCTGGCTCGTACCGGCACTTCAAAGCAGGGATGACCCGCGCTGGGGTGAGATGGCGCTGCCGGCGTTCGAGGCGAAGACACTCGTCGCCCACGCCTTCCTGATCCACAACGTCCGCAGCTCTTGGTGCCACCGGATCGACCCGCCGATGTGGAGCGTGGGCACGGAGTGGCAGATCTACTTCCTGCTCCCGGCGATCCTCTGGGTGTCGCGCCGGTGGGGCATGGGGGCAGGTGTAGCGCTCGCGTTCGTCCTGGGGCTCGCCCCCGTCCAGTTCCGCCAAGCTGCCAGCGACTGTGCGTGCCCCTGGTACGCCGGCCTGTTCGCCTTGGGCGCAGCCGCGGCGATCGGCCGCCACTGGCGGCCTTCACCCCGGTGGCTCCTCCCGCTCGCCCTGCCCCTGTGCCTATTCCTCGCTGACGGCTTGGCGGTCGTGGACGCCCTCGTGGGGGCTGTCACTGCCGCCTTCCTCGCCCAAGTTGCCGCCGGAAGGGCGCCGGCTTGGCTTGTAACACCGCTCGAATCCCGCCCCGCCGTTGTGCTCGGGGCGTTCAGTTACAGCCTCTACCTGACTCACTACCCATTGCAAGCGTGGGCTTCGGCCACGTTGGTCCGTCTTGGTCTTTCCCCCGACGTCCGGCTGCTCATCCTGCTCGGCCCAGTGACCCTGGTGTGTCTGGCGGTAGCCTACGGCTTTCACCTTGTTGCTGAGCGGCCGTTCATGTCCGGGCACGCCCGCAGGCTGGCGCAGGCCGAGATCGGAGATCTCGAGAGCGGCTTCACGGGGTCCGTGCCGGTTTCCGGTTTTCACGCCCTTCCCGGCTGAAGCGGGGATCATTCACCACGAGTCGCCTCGGGGTAGCGGCTCTCGAGGTCGTTGAGATAACGGTTGATTTGATAAAGGCTTTGCTTGTGGATCTGGGGGAATCGCCGCTCGAACCAGTTTTCGACCTTGCCAAACGTTTTGGGCCAGAGGACGAGCCCGCCAGCGATGGCGGCCGGAGTGCCGACGACTCCGGGGAGAATGAAGCCCAGCACTCCCACGGTCATGAGCATGACGCCCACTTCCTTGGGAAGATCCTTGATCCGGCAGAGCTCGGCTTCCTCTTCGGAAGTGAAAACGGATTCCGCGTTGACCTGCTCGGGGTGGTCGGACGGTTTCGGATGCTCTGCGCCGGTGGGCGGTGGCTCCGAGACGGCCCGACCTGATTCATGGTCTGGCGATTGCTGGCTCTCATTCTCCAAGGTCATCAGTGTGGCCGGTGTCAAGATTCCCTCCATCGTCAACTTGCGATCCGGGACACCCGGCGTTTCGAGACCCGGGCGAGCTGCTGTTCAAGCCCACGAATCGCAGCCGACGTGCGTGCGTAGGTGCTGTATGTGCCCAGATTGGTGATTGCCACTGTCGTGAGCGACGAGAAACCGAGGAAGAACGCCCCGGCGACACAGAAAAGGTTGGGGATCCAGGCCGAGCCCTGGGCTACCAGGAGGCGCCGGCGATGGATCCGCGTGACTTCGTGGAGCACACCGAGTCGGGCGAGATCGGGCTGGAGCAGGACGATCCCAGCGGGGTTGCGATCCAGGTTTTCGAGACCATCAGCGTCGAGTGAGATGGCCACGTCGGCTTCCCGGGCGGCCCGGGTGCGGAGCAAGCACTCACCGGCGTAGGCGACCTTGAGCCCGCGCTTGCGGCAGCCGAGAATGAGCTGAACCAGGTCGTCGGTCGTGAGTCCGCCGTGATGAAAATCGACTCCCAATCGCGTCGCGAGGTGGCGGACCCGGGGCTCGTCGCTCTCGGAGATCAGCCCGATAGCCAGGGGATGTTGCGTTTTTCCTCGCAGTTCCTGAAGGGCGGTCGCGGCCGCCAGACGGGACGAGGGACGAAAATCAATCAGGCCGGCAATCTGGCCGTTGACTCCGACCATCAAGGAATCAATGAGTTTGGTCTGAGGCCCGCCGCGGGCACCCGCGGCCGGGTTGGCCTCCGGCCCCTGGCCCCCCAGATTGCCAACCTTGATCACTTGCTCCCGATGGATCAGGGTTACGTCCGTGTCGTACCTGGTGGGGATTCGATCCAGCAAGGTGATTCGCCGCGACCGGCAGGCCGCCCGGAGAGCCCCAGCCCGCTCGTCATCCAGATCGCGCAGCGCGGAGGCCGCGTACCGCAGCATCTGGAACTCGGTATGCCCGGGAAAGACCCGCACCGAGGCGACTTCCGGCTCGAGCGATTCGAGCGCGGGGTGATGGTCAAGGAAGAGTACGTCCACCTTCGCCAGCCGATCGATGGCCTCCGGGTCTCGCACCACGATACCCTGCTGATAGCAGAGCGACAGAGCCTGGAGGGTTTCGAGGGGGTAGGCCAGGCCGGGGCCTGAAGCATAGTCCGTGTCCAGGATCGCCAGTGCCGTCGGAGCGCCACCCAGAGAAAATCCCAACCCGGCCGCCGCCAGCGTCGGCCCGACCACGCGGCTCGCGAATCGCTCTCCCTTGAGCGTGGGCGTCTTGATGCCGAGCTGGTGGTTCGCCGCGGTCAGGGCGGCGCGAGCCAAGGTTGCGGCGCGGCTCTTCGGTCCTTGCCCGCGCGTTTCGACCTGAAAATCACCGCTGAGCACGATTGAACCCGCGTAGACTGCCTCGTCGGGGCCCTTGCGGGTCATTCCCATGGCTCCCCGAACAACCCGTTCGTCGATCAGCCCGTGCCCCTTGATGATCCGGCCATCGACGCAGAGCTTTTCACCCACCGAAGCCAGGATCACGTCTCCGGGAGCAAGCCGCTCGGCCGGGACCTCGACCTCGACCCCGCCCGCGGCCTCGACCCGGGCAAAGCGCTGTTGCTGGATGACCTCTCCGAGGAGCCGTCGCCGGGCGCTGGCAAGCTGCTGCTGGTACTGTCGCTTCCAGAGCCGCAACATCCAGTTCATTGCGGCCCAGGGAAGGAACTGTCCGGCGGCAAGCGTGCCCGCGGCAATGGTGGTGTAAAGCACGGGCAAGCCGAGTTGACCACGACCCAACTGGCTTGCTGCGTCGCGGAACATCCTCAGGTTCGTCCCGACCAGGAGCGCAGCGGTCGCCGGCCAGACCGAGGGAACCACGAAATCGCTCACGACCGAAAGCGCGACGGCCGTGTTGACCAGGCCAAACTGGACCGGGACCGGTTCACTGCCCGCGGCGATCTCGATCGGCAGCGAGTCTGGCGCCGATTCGAGGGCTCTCAAGAGCCGCTCGGTCCGGGTCTGTGCCGGATCGAAGCAGATCTTCAAGGTTCCGGAGAGCGGCCGAACCACGCTGCTGAGCACCCCGTGAACCGACTCGATCCGGTGGGCGATTCGCCGGGCAAGAGCGGAGTCTGCCGCCACGATCTCGTGCCGCAGGCAGAGCACGCCGGGCTGATCCCCGACTACCTCCCACGTGGACAGGAGGCCGCGGTGGCGATGGATCGTCAATCTCGATTTCGCCAGGTCCTGCGGCAAGAGACTGACGGCCTGAGGCCCCGGCGCGACCCCGTGTGTGCCCCGCAGCGCGGCCGCCAGCCGCTGCATCAGCTCGATGGCGCCCAGCTTGCCTCGCTCATAGCGGATGACGGCCGTGGATTGGGGACGATCGATCTGAACGCTGCGTACCTCCTCGACCGAGAAAACGCGCAGCAGGAAGCGGCCGCAAAGTTCG
>JAFAHT010000093.1 GCA_019237095.1 Planctomycetaceae bacterium | reverse complement strand
AGCTGGTTGAGGGATCAGGCCGGCTTTCCGATTCGCGCGGGGAGAGCGTGGACCGTGGGCCCTTGGCCGCAGGGAGGTGTTCGGTGTTGCCTTGGGAAACTCTTCGCGCCCGTGACGAGCGTCGCGCCCGACGCCGGAAGGAGCTGGCCGCCCTGGAGCAGCTCGAGGGGCGGCAACTGCTGTCGTATTCCTCGCTGGGATACTCTCTTCCCGACCTCAGGATCTCAGGTCTGGCCGGTTCGGTCGCATCGTGGGGAGGCTCCTATCAGGTCACGGTGGTCCTTCAGAACACGGGCGCGAGCACGATCATCGAACCGCTCTCGCTGGTGCCCGCCTCGCAGGTTGCCGTCAGCCCCGATGGTTCACTCGTGCCTCCGTACTACGTGCCCAGCTCGGCCGATGCGGCGGCCAGCCAGGTCGGCATCTACCTGGCACCCCGGCCCCACTCGCTCGCTGGCGCCATCGAGATCGGGACGGCCACGGCACCGGCATTGAGCCAGAACAACATCGAGCGTTTCGATGTCCCGCTGACGCTTCCCGCGCGTCCGGCCGGCTTCCGCTCCACGGGTGTCTATTACATCCGGCTGGTGGCGAACGAGACTCAATCGGTCCTGGAGTCGAGCTTCTCCAATAACGTGAGCGCGCCCATCCCGGTCCGGTTCATCACTCAGGCGCTGCCGCAGCTCCAGGCCACCGCGCTGGACCTGCCAGACGAGCTGCAGCCTGGCGACACCGTCGTGCCGACCTTCCAGATCACTAACCTGGGCACGGCGAACACGAATACCCAGGCTCCTGTCCAGGTGGCCCTAGTGGCATCGGTGACACCCAGCTTCACCCTGGGCAGCTCGATCGTGGCGCTTTACACGCTGCCCGCGGGCATCCCGGGCCAGTCCAGCGCACCGGTGAAGAATAGTGCCCGTCATCACGCGCGTCTCTATGGGTCCACGATCTACAACAACAATGTCACTCCCGCGCAGAACGTGGAAACCTACACGGGGGCGGCCGTGCCCTTGCCCACCAGCCCGTCCAAGTACTACCTGGGGCTGGTGATTGATCCGTACAACACTATCAAACAGCTCTCGCTGCCAGCCAATCGTCTGGAGCTGATTCGCACGGTCGGCCCGGCGACTTCCGGACTGCCGCCGGCCGGCGTGGTCAGCACCACCCCGTTGAGCCAACCGTTCCCGATCCCGCCCGACGGGGTCCCGATCGGCAACGTCAACCCAGCTGCATATCCCTTTCCGACCTGAGCGCGCGGTGAGAAGAACGGCCCGGTGGGGACCTGGCGCGTCAGGCCCCAATCGGGTTTCGCCGGATCGCCTCCCTTGACCGCGGCCTTGGCATCTCCCTACAATCGACCCCCTGGAGGGCCTTGGGCCCGGCTCCTCTCCCGTTCCCTCGCACCGAATCGATTCGCCGCATGAGCCGTCGCTACGTGAACCAGCTATCGCATGGGGATTCGGTTGACGAGTCCTACTTGGTCGCCGACAAACAGCTACGGGCCAATCGCCAGGGAAATCTCTACCTTCAGCTCGAGCTTCGAGACAAGACCGGCAGCGTCGGCGCCCGGCTCTGGAACGCCTCGGAAGAGCTCGCCCGGTCGTTCGAGCCCGGCGACTACCTGCGCGTTCGCGGCAAGACCCAGATCTTCCAAGGGTCGCTCCAGGTGATCCTGACCCATATTGACGTGCTGGACCCAAACCGGGTGGAGGCCGAGGATTTTCTGCCTCAGAGCTCGCAGAATGCCGCCAAGCTGATGGCCCGGCTCCGCGAGGTGCTGCTGACGATGAACAATCCGCACCTCCGCGCCCTGATCGAGTGTTTTCTCATCGACGACGACTTTGTCCGCAAGTTCACCGCGGCACCAGGGGGAATCAAGAACCACCATGCCTACCAGGGAGGGCTGCTCGAGCACGTCGTCGCCCTGCTCAACATCGCCGACCGGATCCTCGACCTCTATCCCGAGATCGATCGGGACCTGCTCGTGACCGGCATCTTCCTCCATGACATCGGCAAGGTTGATGAGCTTTCCTATGACCGGGCGTTTGCCTACACCGACGAGGGGCAATTGGTGGGGCATCTGGTCATGGGGGTCGAGATGCTCCGTGACAAGGTTGAGCGGACCGAGAAGCTCACCGGAGAGTCGTTCCCGCCCGAGCTCTTGCTGCGGCTCAAGCACATGATCGTGAGCCATCACGGCTCGTACGAGTTTGGCAGTCCCAAGCTGCCGATGACACTGGAAGCAGTCGCGCTGCATTACCTGGACAATCTCGACGCCAAGATTCACGCCTTCAGCCGCGAGATCCACGACGACCCCAGCCGCGACTCGAACTGGACGCCGTTCCAGCAAAGCCTCGGCCGGCGACTCTACAAGGGATCGCCTGCCACCGACCCCTCAAACGGCGACGGCCTCGGGGCCTGAGCCTGAAACCAAGGCCGGGCGCAGCGCAGCCGAGCCACCACTCACGTTGTCTCATCGCCACCGTTGTCGTAAAGTACAACAAGGGCGGGAGGTGACTGGGATGGATGACGTCAGCGTGCTATGGGACCTGGAAGACGACCCGGACGGGAACGTTCAGCACATCGCCGAAAACGATCTTTCGTTTGAGGAAGTCGAGGAAGTGTTGCTCGATCCCGACAACAAGGTCCAGGTCAGCAGGACTACAGGCCGCCCGATCACGTTCGGCTGGACATCAACCGGCCGGCACATCGCCGTCGTCTGGGAGACGGTCATCGACGACCCCAGTACCATCCGGGTGCGGACTGCCTACGAAGTGAGCCCGAAGCGGAGGAGGTCATGAGCGAACACAGGCGGGTCTACCGCAAGATCGAGAGGACGCCGGAAGAGCTTGCCGAGTTGAAGGCGGAGCGCGAGGGGTTCTCGCGCGATCGGCCGAGTCCTGAGGACCTGATCGCGTCGGGCGATTACGACGGCCCTTACCGGCAGGGCGACATCCTGGCCCTGCTGTCAGCTCTGGCCGCACTCAAGCAGGAGCGTGGGCGGCAGGGTCTGAGCTTGGCGGATGTCTCGGAGCGTTCAGGACTGGACAAGGCCATGCTCAGCCGGCTGGAGAATGGCAAGATCTTGAACCCGACAGTCGCCACGCTCTGGAGCTACGCCGGCGCGATCGGCATGACGCTCAGGTTCTCAGCCGAGAAGGTTCCGCTTGGCGCAGATCGCTGACGCGGGCAGTTCAAAAACTCCGATTTCGCCAGCATGTTCGATTCTCAGGTACCGGCTTCCTGGGCCGGTCTCGTGAGGACGCCGAGCATGAGAATCGCACCGTTCTCCCTGACGATCACGGCGAAGACGAATGGCCTGTCGGCGTGAAACGGGAGTGGCTCGGTCTCATCACCTTTGATCAGCACGCCTGCGACGGCCGTGGCCGCCTCGGCCCGCGTGCCCCGCTCGTCCACCTCGATCTCCACCTCATGCCTGACCGACGAGAGACGGAGTGGTTCCTTGGGATCGATCGCTGGAAACTCCGCTAGCGTGCTGAAAGCGAGTGGCATCCCCATGCCCGCCAGAATACCGTCGAGACGTAGGGAACTACGAAAATGAAACCTGGGCAGCCAGACGTCGACCGTTCGAGGTCTCAGTTGTTGTACAGCCGTGTTCAGCTCGGCGGCCGACGTCTTCTTGATAAATGCCTCCAGCGATTCCGAATTCCGAGCCAGCACCGCAACGAATGACAACCCGGCGCGCGCGAACGGCAGCTCGAGCAGATCGAACCGCTCTGTCCGCGTCACGGGAAAACGGCCGGTCTGGCGCATCAGGGGCACGGATTCCACCGCGCCCCGCTGGGTGCGAAAATGACCCGGAGACGAGGGAGGGAAAGGCGAAGCCCAAAGGCTGCGCAGGCTCATGTGGTCGAGCAGGAACAGTCGAGTATCCGGCTCGAGGTCGGCTTCGCTCAACGCGATTGGTCGTTTGCCAGGCGACTTGTCGCTAAGCCAGGTGTTGATCGATTGGAGAGCGCCGGCGCGGTTGCCGCGGAAGTCGGCCTGAGACAGTTGGGCTCGGTACCGCCGCGCGGCGATTTCTTGAAACCTAGGCTCGATCGTCGAGCCAGCCTGAGCCCAGATCGCCCGTGAGATGATAAGGGACATCGGTGCTCCACCGCCGGCAGCCGGCTCGACGGTCCGATCGAGTACGATTTCACGATCAAGCACGCGACCAGATTCGTACTCGAAAAACTGGAGCTTGACCTTCGGCCCGCCCCGCGCCAGCAATTCGACCAGTCGAGGTTTTGCACGTGTCGGGCGTCCGTCGACGGCCAGGATCAGGTCGCCCGGCTTGAGCCCGGCCCGGTCGGCGGCGGAGCCGGACGGTACGTCGGTGATCCTGACGCCATATCCCCCGTTGCTGGTCATGCCAACGCCCAACGACAAGCCCTCGACTGGTCGGACGCTGGTGGTCTGGAGCTTGTCGAGCAGCGCCGTCGGGTCGTCCCCCGGTCCGGTCAGCCGCAACGTCCGCGCCATCTCTGCGGCCGTCTCGCCACGGGCCCCCTCGTGGACCAGTGCCATGGTCGCCGAGATTCCGAGCGGTGCCAGGATGACATTCGTATCAGGCTTCTGGAGAGCCACCTTCCGGAGCAACTCCCAGGCAAACTCGTTGCGGGCGGCGACGGAATCGGCATCAGGGACCGGCGCGGCCACGGGGCGAGCCACGACCTGGCTGGTCGCGATCGGCAATCGCAAAACGAGGGCCACGATGACCATCGGCAGACGCGCAGCATTTCTCTGTGTCCACATGGGTCTCCACTCCACAACGTCGCCCCACGCCAGTCCTGGTGCAGACACGATTACGTTGGCCGGGAGATCCGCCCCGGGGGCTCAGCGGCCGAGTTGGACGACCTCGCCTAGCGACTTCCCGGTGCGAATGTCGATCAAGGTAAACACCATTTCATCGTCGGAGCTCTCGATCGCCTGTCGGAAATCGGCAAGGTTGTCGACAAAACGCCCGTTGATGTGGGTGACGATGTCGCCCGGATCGAGTTGAAGCAAAGCCGCGGGACTGTTCGGCACGATTGCAACGACTTTGACACCCTTCCCGGGGAGGTCCTCGGTCTGAACACCGAGGCCTGGGCGGAGCATGGGCTGATTGCGCGACCGCGCCCCCCGATCGAGAGTGACCTTGTCGCGGCGGACTTCCCCGGTTCGCACGTCCCGAAAGGTGAGATCGATGGTGCCGGTCGATGCCTGGATGGCCGACCGGTACGCGTCCACGGTGTTAGTCGCGATGCCGTCGATCGACAGGATCACGTCGCCTCGCTCCAGCCCCAGCCGCGCCGCTGGTCCGCCGCGACGGGTTGCCCAGATGTAAAGTCCGCCCTGACTCTCGGATGCATGGATCCCGAAAGTGAAGTTGGCGCGCCCCGGCTCCACGCGATCGAGCTGCACGACCGTCCCGAGCGGCTTACCGGTCCGGACGTTCAGAACCGTGAACCACATCTCGCTCGCGGATTTGCGAATGGCCTCGTGGTACTCGTCCATGGTGCGCACGGGTTTTCCATTGATGTCCATGATCACGTCGCCGGGGTCGAGGCCCACCAGTGCGGCAGGGCTTCCCCTGGCGATCGCGACCACGCGGATTCCCTGTCCTTCGATCGCCTCGCCCGTGACGCCGAATTCCTCTTTATTCGGTGCCCCTTCGTTGCGAGTGGGCTCCTCCTCGAGCTTCACCGTGGCCCTGCGGACCTGTCCTGTCCTGACGTCGCGGAAGGCAAGTTCGACGATCCCGCCGGAATCCTCCACGAGGTGATGGTAACCCCTCGCGGTGCGGATCGCCGTGTCGTTGATCCTGAGAACTTGGTCCCCATGCTCCAGGCCAAGCCTGGCCGCGGGGCTGCCCGGCAGGCTGGCCCAGACGCCGATACCCCGGCCGCCGTTTTCATAGCCTAGGACACCCAGCGTCCACCCGAAGCTGGACATGTCCGGATCGATGGTAACCTCGTCCTGACGATCGGGACCGACTGGTTCGGGCTTGTGGACCGTCTCGATAAGACCCAGGTCAAGGGCGGAGACCGTCTGGGTCATCTGTGGGTTTTCGGGTTGGTCCTCGTTGTCCAGTCCGTCGGGTTTGAGGCGCTGAAATTCCTTGCGCACCAGGTTGGCGGTCAACTCGACCACAGTCGGCCAGGTCAATGATTCTTCCTGGTGACGGGCAAGAACACCCTGGAACGATGTTGTGAACAGGCCACCCTGCGCGTGGACCGCGTTCTCGCCCTCCGTTCTCGTCGCAGGGTACGCCAGAGAACGTTCCCCTTTCTTGGAGGATGTGACATCGACGAGCCCTCGAGTTTCCAGAAAGAGCGACCGAAAAAGCGGGCTGATAAGAGGGGGTGCCGGCGCCATGGGCGCCCCGAGGGTGGGGGCCCTCGGCAGCTTGGGTATGATGCTTATGTTACTGCAGCAGTCGGTGATTAAAACACCCAGCCTGGTCCCCTTGGCCTTGATGGCTTCGCGGACCTGTCTCCGCGTCAGGAAAGTTTGCGGCCCGAGGCGAGGGAACTTGAAATACTGACCTTCTTGATCGTCGAAGGCTCCGTGACCCGAAAAGAAGACGACAACGGCATCGTCAGGCCCCGGCCTGAGAGCCGCGATCCGCCACAGAATCAAATCGGGACGGCACTCCTCGCGCTCGACCGTCACGATTTTGAGCCGATCGCCGTTCCGCGCCTGACCGGCAAAAGTTCTGACGATGCTTTGCATGTCGACCTCGACGCTTCCGCCGATTCTCGGATCGAGGGTGTCGGCGACGACGACGAGGTGGATCGCGGGTTCGGCATGTGCCGTCGTCACCGCGACCATCGCCGCGCATGGACCAGCCACGAACAAGAAGGCATCGAGTAAGATCGAGTTCCGCCTCATGGAATTCCTCAATTGAGAGTAAAGGTCGCGTTTGAGTCTCCCAGGAGAACGATCGGGTCGTCGGTTTCTTCCTCCACGAGTAACAATAAGAACCACTTCGCGTTGAATCAACGATCTTCCTGACCAGTATTGTAATTTTTAGTAGAATTGTCTTCCTTGTCCGTTATCCTGGCAAGGAGGTCGATACCATGGCGCGATGCGGCTGGTTGACTTTGATGTTTGGTGAAGACATCCAGCGAACCTGAAATCGAGGTGACCATGACCAAGGGACATTTCATCCGTCTGGCTCTGTTTGTCGTCATGACGGGGCACTTCAGTTCCGCGGGCGGGCTCCGCGCCGATGAGCTCCGGGCCAAGCTGGAGGCAAAGCTCGTGGAAATCAAGCGCGACCTGTTCGACACGCGCGGGGTTGCGTCGGTGGCGGTCGGCGAGTTCAGCGGGGCCGCCAACCTGGAGGCCAGCGGCGGTCCGGCCATCAGCAACGCCTTGATCGACGCGTTTCAGAAGATCGGTCTCACGGTCGACCGCAAGGCCCGCATCGAGGTCGCCGGGCGTTATCGCCCGGGCACGATCAAGAGGCTCAACTCCCTGAGGATCCACCTGCGTTTCGAGGACAATGACAACGGTGATCCGCTGCTCGAAACCGACCTCGACATCGTCGACGCCGGAACGATCATGCGGCTTGCCGGCGGGACCGGCGACATCTCCGGCAAGACCCGCGAGGAACAAAGCGAGAAGGTCGGGCGGATCCTCAAAAAGCCGGGCGCCCATGTCGGTACGAACCCCGGTGCCGAGACGGCCAGCACCCGGATCGCGCCGGATCCCGAAAGCCCTTACGCCATCGAGGTCCTGGTCAAGTCACCCGAAAACGACTTCCGGCCTCGCGCCGCCACGATCATCGAGGGCCAGGCGTTTGTCGCCCTCGCCCGTGAGCAGGTCTACGCGGTCCGGTTGATCAACGATTCCGACCTGGACTCGGCCGTGATCCTGGCCGTCGACGGCTTGAGCGTGTTTGCTTTCAGCGACCAGCTTGCAGACCGCGATGCGCGGCTGATCATCCCCAAACACTCCAACAGCCTGATCGTCGGCTGGTATCGCAATGACGGCCCCAAAGGCTCCAACGAATTCCTGGTGGCCAGGCTATCCGAGGCCGCCGTGGCCAAGCAGATGCCTCAGTCTTCGGCTCAGATCGGCATGGTCACGGCGACATTCGCGGCCGCCTGGCCCAAAGACGCGCCGGCGCCTCCGGGCGAAGAGCCATTCATTCCAACCAAGGACGACCTGGCAACCGCGATCGGCAAGCCGATCGACCAGCCCTTCAAGAGGGTTGACTACCTCTTCGGCAAAACCAAGGCGGCCATCACGGTTCGATACAACAAGCCCGTCGAGCCCAAAAACCTTCCTCGTTAGACCATTTTCGCAGTATCGGGGAAGACTGATGCCCGCCACTCGTTATCACTCTGGAGTTGTTCCTGACGCCCTCGCTTCGCGGAGCCTTTTCAACAATGAATTTTCGACCGATCACTCGCCTGGCCTTGCTCGCGGCGGTGGTTCTCGGGCAGGTTGCCACCCAGGCTACGGCCGCCCAGCCCAAGGCTGATCCCGGGCAAGAGCTCGCCACCCAGGCCACCGGCATCTTGCGCAAGTACTGTCACCGCTGCCACGGCGTGCAGTTCAAGGTGCCGGCGTACGACGTCTTGAACCGCGACATTCTGGTCGCCACCCGCGAGGGGGCCGACCCCTACATCACCCCCGGCAAACCCGAGAAGTCCGAGCTGTGGGACCGCATGGGGTCGGCCGAGCCCCAGACCGGCGACGCCATGCCCCTTTCCGGCCCCAAGCCGACCGATGCCGACAAGGACATCATCAAGAAGTGGATCGTCGCCGGGGCCCCGTTCCCCAAGGCCACGTCGCGCACGCCGGTCCGCGATCAAGACATCGTGAAGGCGATGGTCGACCACCTGCGCGGGCTCGACGATGGAGAGCGGAAGTTCTGGCGCTATTTCACCCTGGCGACTCTCTACAACAACCCGAGCGTCCGCGACGACGAGCTCAGGCTGGCCCGCGCGGCCGTCTCGAAGCTGCTCAACAGTCTCTCCCAGCGCCGCAAGATCGTCGTGCCCGATGTACTCGGGCCTGGTCAGACAATCCTGGCCGTCGACATCCGCCGCCTGGGCTGGCAGGAACGCGATGCCTGGTCGGCGATCTTGCGGGCCTATCCCTACGGCCTGAAATTCAATAACCGCCGCAACGACGAAGACCTGCGCCGGCTGGCCGGCGAGCTATCCCGGTTGATCGACGACGAGGTCGGCCTCCTCGACGTCCGCGCCGACTGGTTCATCGACAGCGCCTCGCGGCCGCCTCTCTATCACGCGATTCTCGACCTGCCCGGAACCGCACAGGCGCTGGAGCAGCGGCTGGCCGTGGACGTCGAGTCCGACTTCCTCAACGTCAATCTCAAGCGAGCCGGATTTGCTCGTAGCGACATCTCTCACCAGAACCGCCTGGTCGACCGTCACGAATCGTCAGGCACCGACTACTACTGGAAGAGCTACGACTTCCGTTCCAACGAAGGGACGGGCAACATCTTCAAGTTCCCCCTGGGCCCGGTGTTCACGCGCAATCCGTTTCCGCGGCTGGCATTCGAACATGCCGGCGGCGAGATCATCTTCAGCCTTCCCAACAAGCTGCAAGCGTATCTGCTGGTCAAGGGCGACGGCACGCGAATCGACGACGGCCCGCCCGACATCGTGGGCGACGACCAGAAAAACTCCGGCACGACTCAGGTCGTCAATGGCCTGTCGTGCATGGGCTGCCACAAAGACGGCATGCGCACCTTCAAGGACGACCTGCGCGTTGGTGCCGAGTTGGGAGGCAAAGCGCGCGAAACGCTTGACCTCTTCACTCCCCAACAGAAAGTCATGGACCGGGTCTTGAGGCAAGACGAAGCCCAGTTCGTGAAGGCCGTCGAAGAGGCCGCCGGTCCGTTTCTCAAGGTCGAGGAAGACAAGGACAAGCCGATCCGCGCGTTCCCCGAGCCGATCAGCACCGTGGCGAAGCTTTATCAAAAGGACCTCGGCCCGGAGGAGATGGTCGCCGAGCTGGGCCTCAAGGACGTCGACGAACTCAAGCGATTGGTGCAAGACAACCTTCAGCTTCGTAAGCTGGGCCTGGGCGTCTTCCTGGGTAGCGGCGCGGCGAAGCGAACCGAGTGGGACTCGCTCAAGGATCGCACGCTCTCGACGTTCCACCAGGTGGCCGTCGAGCTGGGGCGAGGAACGCCCTACCGGGTATTTCGAGCCGATTAGATCCACGAGCCCGAGACTGGGGAGGGCGAGGCTCCGTCCAAGCCGGATTGGGGATTTCTGCATTCCGACTGGCACTCGTTTGCAACCCTGGCGAAAGGCCATCGGTTGCGTTAGTATGTTGAATTCAAGCATTCAGATGTCAAACGTGAGCCTCGCCGAGGAGACTTGTCATGCACCTGCGATCCCTTCGGTCAATCGGTTTGACTCTGGCCCTGGTCGTCGCCGGTCTGGCCAGCCGGCCCAGCGTGGGCCAGCAGAAGAAGAGTGGGGGCGACAAATATGCCCTCCTGGTCGGGGTGCGGAAATATGACCCCAACGAGCTGCGCGGGCTTCCCTACAGCGAGCCTGACGTCGTCGAGCTGTCCGGCGTGCTCAAGGCCGAGGGCTACAAGCCGGGCAACGTGGTGCTGATGACCCAGACCGCCGGCGCCGACGACACGCGGTTCTTGCCGCTGGCCGCCAACGTCCGCAAGGAGTTGAAGCTTTTGCTCGATGAGGTGGATGAGGACGACTCGGTGCTGATCGCTTTGGCGGGGCATGGCGTCCAGTTTCAGGGGGAGAATGAGAGCTATTTCTGTCCGGCCGACGCCAGGCTGGCCGACAAGTCGACGCTGATTCCCTTGAGTGAAATCTACAAGGATCTCGAAAATAGCCGTGCGGGGCTGAAGGTGCTCTTGGTCGACGCCTGCCGCAACGATCCGCAGTCGCAAAACTCGCGTGACCGCGAGGTGGTCAAGCTCGAAAGCGTGACGCGTCCGCAGCGCACACCGCCGCCGGGGGGCGTGGTGGCGTTTTTCAGTTGCTCGGAGGGGGAGAAGGCGTTCGAGCACGACGAGCTCAAGCACGGGGTGTTCTTCCACTTCGTGATCCAGGCGCTGAAGGGCGCGGCCGTCGGACCGGATCAGAACGACGTTTTGGTCCCCGACCTGGTGAAGTACGTCACGCGGCAGGTGAAGGACTTCGTGCGGGAGCAGTACGGCGTCAAGCAACAGCCCGAGTTGAAGGGGACGATTCGCGATCTGGTGCCGCTGGTCAGCTTGGGGCCCAGGAGTTTTTCGACGGCCCGGGGCACGGCGCAATTGGCGGTTCTCTGGCGTCCGATCGGTGAGTCGTTGGCTGCCGGCCTGAAGCGGCCGCCGGCCCAGCCGCAAGTCGCCTTCGTCGTCCCTGGCGGGGGGGCGATCACCTCGGACTAAGACCGGGAGACGTGGTTTTGCAGGTAGACGGTTTTGACGTGTCGACAGTTGAAGAGAACAGTGCCGCCATTCGCAACCGTGAGCTTGGTTCCCGCATCGAGCTGACGGTCGCGCGAGCCGGGCAACAAGTGACCTTGTCAGGGCCCTATGTGACTCAATTGCCGGACTCACAGGTCATGAGCCGGGTCCGCCAGCTCGCCGAGCGCGGGGAAATCGAAGCGGAATTCTTCCTGGGTTACCTCCTGGCGCACGGCCAATTTACGGTGAAGGACGACGGGGAGGCGGTTCGGTGGTTTCGCAAGGCCGCCGAGAAGGGGCACGCGTATGCCCAGAACAGCCTCGGCTGGATGTACCGCGAGGGGCGTGGCGTGGCGAAGGACGACACCCAGGCGGTGGCCTGGTTGCGAAAGTCCGCCAACCAGGGGACCGCCTTGGCGCAAAACAATCTCGGCCTCATGTACAAGGAAGGGCGCGGCGTTCCGAAGGACGACACTGAGGCGATTGCCTGGTTTCGCAAAGCCGCCGACCAGGGCAACCCCTTGGCCGAGGTTAATCTCGGCGCGATGTACGCGAACGGACAGGGCGTTCCGAAGGACGACACTGAGGCGGTTGCCTGGTATCGCAAAGCTGCCGACCAGGGGAACGCCATGGCGCAGAACAATCTTGGCGTCATGTACAAGGAAGGGCGCGGTGTTACCAAGGACGACACTGAGGCGATTGCCTGGTTTCGCAAGTCCGCCAACCAGGGGACCGCCTTGGCGCAGAACAATCTTGGCGTCATGTACAAGGAAGGGCGCGGTGTTACCAAGGACGACACTGAGGCGATTGCCTGGTTTCGCAAGTCCGCCGGCCAAGGAAACGCCCTTGGTCAGTGTAACCTCGGTTCGATGTACAAGGACGGTCGGGGCGTGCCGCGGGATGACGCAGAGGCGTTGGCCTGGTATCGCAAGGCAGTCGACCAGGGGAACGCCGCCGCCCAACTCAACCTCGGCTGGATGTACGAGAACGGTCGGGGCGTGGCACAGGACCTGAGCCAGGCGGCGGCCTGGTATTACAAGGCTGCCCAGCAGGGCAATGACTTTGCCCAGTGCAACCTCGGTTTTATGTTCGAAAACGGAAGGGGTGTCGCACAGGACGTCAACGGGGCGGTGGCCTGGTATCGCAAGGCAGCCGCGGGCGGGAACCAGCGTGCGGCGGAAGCCCTCCGGCGGTTGAATGTACAGCCCTGAACGCCAGGACGGCTCACGTAGCCGATGTCGAAGGCCGGTTCCGGAGCGGGCCCAGCGGAGCCGGCCGAGCGGAGCTAGCCGAACTTTTTTCCGAATTTGGGAAGAAACGCCAGTGACCAACGTTATCCCTTCCGGTCGGGGTCATCGTCGTCTTGAACACAGGGCGCATTCGATGAAGCACGAATTGACTCTCAGCGGCTCTGTGAGCCATCCGCGGCCCGCGCTGGGGCTTGGCCTACTCATCGCCGCTATCCTCGCCCTACCTGCTCGCGCCGCCAGCGACCTCGACAAGGAAATGGCGGAGCTGGCCAAGCAGGTCGAGGGGGTGGTCAAGGACCGGGGAAACGTCATCCAGGTGGGCGATTTCGTCGCCAAGGGAAATGCCGCCCGCCAGGCAGCGACCGGCGGCACCGCCATCGCCAAGGCCTTGCTCGACCAGCTCACGAAACGGGGCGTGAACGTGTCGCGCACCGCCGAGCTGCTCGTATCGGGTGAGTTTCGCGACGTGACCGACAAGGATTCCAAGACGACGGCCCTCCAGATCAAGGCCAAGATCGAAGATCGGCGCGGCGAGCCCGTGGTCGAGCTCGACTCGCGCGGGCTCTTCAGCCTGACGACAATCGCCGCCCTGGTCGGGCTCACAACGGTCACGCCGCCGGCCGCTTCCCAGGAACAGGCCGAGAAGCGGCTCGACCAGGCCCTCGACAAGATCCAGTCGCCGCGCCTCGCCGGCACCCGGATCACGCCGGTCCAGGATGGGGCCACGCTGCCGTATTCGATCGAAATCCTGGTCGGCCCCGACCCCGGGCAGGCGAAGCCCGACTTGAAGAACTACGCGCCTCGCGCCGCCACCCTCGACCAGGATGGGCTGGCCTTCCTGACGATCCGGCGCGGCGAAGTGTATGCCGTCAAGGTCAACAACGATTCCAAGTTCGACGCCGCGGTCACCCTGACGATCGACGGCCTGAGCATGTACTCGTTCAGCGACAACAAGAACTACGAGGTCGTCTTCGTGTACGCCGGCAAGTCGGGGGTCATTCCCGGCTGGCACCGGACCAAAGACGTCTCCGACAGCTTCCAGGTCGCCGAGTACGCCAAGAGCGCCGTCGCCAAGCTGCTTCCCAGCTCGTCGACCTTCGGCACGATCACCGCCAGCTTCAAGGCGGCCTGGCCCAAGGACGCTCAACCGCCGGCCGACGAGCCCGACCCCAAGCGGAACACGCGATCCGCCGACGCGACCGCGCGGGGCAACCCGATCGACGCGAAATATGTCGAGGAAACGCGCAACGTCGGCCAGTTCCGCGGGTCGGTGAGCGTCCGCTACAACAAGGCCGTCGACCCGGCCGACTTGCCCAAGCAGAATCCCTGATGTGATGTCACGTTCCAAGTCCCGCGAGGCGCGTGCCTCGAGGGATCGCTCATCCCTGTTCCGATTGGTTGATCTCAGCCACCGAGGTGAAACCGATGAAAGCGATTCGCGTCCTCCTGCTCGCCGTCACGCTCGGGGCCGCCGCGGCTCCGTTCGCCAGCGCCCATTACGGCTACCGCCAGTATTACGACACCACCTGGGCCTACAGTACGACGTACAACTATTACTACGTTACGTACTACTATCAGCCCGTGGTCACCCAAACAACGTACGACTACCACTACTGCATCTATTACCCTTCGCAGCCGAACTACATCTACTACTACAACCCAGTGTCCCAGGTCTACTGGGGCCGTTACGAGATCGGCTCGAAGGGAGACAAGCGTTACTCTATTTTGGCCGACAAGGACCGCAAGAAAGACCTGAAGGAGATCCCCGAGAAGGCCTTCCCCGAGCCGGGCAAGATGCCCACCATCCCCGGCGCCAAGGACAGCGTCGCCATGGAGCCTCCGCCGGAGAATGTTCCCAAGGACAAGAAGTAATGTAGATGCATTTCCCTTTCCCCCCTTGCGGAGAGAAAAAGAGGAGGGGGGAAAGGGAAATCACTGATTGGTGAATCTAAGGAGAGGAAAACCGGCATGAACGCAGAGTCCGTAGCGTCATCGAGGCTCAGCCGTGCTTGCGGGAGAGGCTCTTCAAGTGATGGTTCGCCATGTCCTCGACCCAAGGAACCCGGGCGCTTCTGGCGAGCTTGAGGGCGCGACCGAGAAAATCTCTTGCCTGTTCGAGGTGGCCGTTGTCCAGGAGCGTCTCGGCGGCATCGAGCGCGACTTGCGGGCTGGAAGCTGAAGAGGCGACGAGCTCGTCGTAGATGCGGGATGCAAGGTCGGGCCGGCCCGTCCGCGAGAGGATCTCGGCTCGCCAGGTGTCGAAGGTTGCCCGGCTCGACGCGGGACCCAGCGATCGAGCCTGCTCGAGCCAGTCGAGTGCTTCCTGGGGCTTTTCGCGCTGCATCGACTGACGGATCAGTGGAGCGTAGACCGCGGACAGGTCAAGCTGGCCGAACTGATCCGGCTTGCGGCGCACCAGTTCCGCGGCAAACCGGGTCGTGAGCTCATCTTCGCGCAGTCCGGCCGCGGACTTGAACGCCTCCACGAGGCGGACGTCGTCGAGGTCGTGGGGGTCCTGGTCTTGAAGCTCGGCGGGACCGGCGCAGGAGAGGTCCTGGATATCGACGGTGTCGTGATGAACCGGGTCGAGGCCCAGCCTGTGTCGCAGTCGGTCGAAGGGATAGCCCTGGTACATTGCGATGGCGCTGGAGCGGCTGCCGAGTTGCTCACGCACCTGGACCACGGCTTCGAGCTTCGCCCGGGCGACGGCGTCGCCCCTGCGCGCATCCTGGGACGCGGCCAGCGGGGAGAGGCCGTCCAGGCCCTGGCGGGGCCGGTGAATCCACTGGTTCTCGTAATAGGATTCGAGCGCTTCTCTCGCCAGCCTGTGGGCAAGTTCGCGATCGAGCTCCTCAGGTAGCCGGGTGGTCCAGACATCGGCGTCCAGGAAGGGGAGGGGCAAGGGGGCGGCCACCCGCTCCAGCGGCTGGGCCGCGGCACCCAGCATCCGCCGCAGCTTCTCCTCGGCGAGCTCGAGCGTCTCGACCCGTGGACTGGAGAGCCGGATTGCACCCGGCGTGACGTACACCGTGGCCAGCACGCGCGGGAGGTCGCTCTCGCCATGGACTGCCTCGGCCGCCGGAAAGGGACGATCGAGCCACTCCAGCACCTCGAGGTCCCCGGGCCATGCATCGGGGCGCGTGGGATCGCGCGGGGTGGGAATCTGCCGGATTTCGGGAAACGACGTCCGCAGCGAAGCGGTCTGCTCGGAGCTCCAGGCGAAGGTGCACGCATAGCGCAGGTCGTCGGACAGGCTCTCCACGCCTCCCGCCTGGCGGAGGATCTCGGCGAGCATCCAGGCTTCCACGGCCTTCTTCGGGTCGGTGTCGGCCTCCAGGCCGACGACCTGGTCGAGACACTCGATTGCCTGGCGGTCCAGCCCGGCCCACGCCAGGCAGAGCGCACGGTTGAACCATGCCTCAGCGTCGTCGGGGATCTCGGCGGCCAGGCGGCCGAAGGCCTCCGCGGCATCAGCGAGCTCGGCGGCCTCGCCGTTGCGCAAAACGCGGTCCCACCGCGCCCGCTGCGCCCCGGTCGCCGGCTTCCGAAAGCGATAGACCTTGCGTGCCGCCAGGGGAATGTCGGGCGCCGCTTCGAGCGTCTCGATCGCCTGCCGGGCCGCGGCCGCATCGGGATCGAGGCGAAGCGCTCGCTGCCAGGTTCCCCAGGCCGCGAGCGGGCGTTGGGACATCAGATGGTTCCAGCCCTCGTGAACCAGGGCGAGCGTTTCGTCGTGTGTTGATGTTGATGTGGCAGCCATTGAAGCCTCATCCTCGATCGTGTGAACCTTGAGATGCTTTCCTTCCACCGGCGCCTATCCGGGCAAGATGAGCCGCTTCTCACCACTCTTGGCGGCTTCCCGATCCGACCCCGGGGTCCAGATCGCAGAGCCCTGCGCCGCCGACTGGGGAGTCCAGATCTCGCCCCGCGTCGCGGAGACGCCCAGATAGCCGGACGACGTGGTGACCTTGGGCCCGTAGAGGCTCAAGAGCTGCTGGAGAACCCGGGTGTCGAGCATGACCTCGCCGGGACGATCGGGCGGCGAGACCAGGTGAACCAGCCCCATCTGGATCAGCCGCGTCGTGATCGTCATCGAGGCCTGTTCGTGCTCTCGGTAGCGTTCGAGAAGCATGGCCAGCTCGGGCACCCAATCATCGAACGGGTCGAACGACGCCCGGGTCTGAACTTCCATCATGTCCCAGAACGCCGTGTCTTCCGCGCGTCGCGCGAGATCCTGCGCGGTACGCCCGCGACGGACCCACTCCAGGGCTCCGGCACGATCGCGCTGCGCGGTCGATTCAATGGCGAGATCCGCATACAGAGTGCGTTCGTCAAGCTTGCTCGACGTGCTCAGGTGAGGCCGGCCGGCGATCTCGTGGGCCGCTCTGAGGAGGAGATCGACCAGCCCCCATTCCTGGGCCCGAAGATAGATCCTCACCAGGCGATCATCGTCCAGCCGGGGCAGGGGAATGAGCGCGAGCCGGCCAAGGGGAATGCGATCAATGTCCACCGTCTCGGAATCGATCGCCGGCTCGGGGGAGATCGACAAACGGGTCCGCAGCCGTGTCCAGTCGACCTCGTCACCCAGTCGATCGCCGGTGAATTCGAGTATCAGAACTGCCGCGCGGAGAGGCACCTCGCTGTTGCCATCGCAACCTGCCTGAACCGGCGAGCGACCTCCGAGTTGCTTGAGCGGGGTCTCGGGCCAGACGGTAGTCATCAGGTGTGCGATCTGTTCGCGCGCAAGCCGCCTCTTCTCCCGATCCGGCAGATCGGGGGGAAGATACCAGTGCCAGCTCATCGCGCGTTCCGTGCGATCGACCTGGCCGACAACCTTCGTCTGCGGGTGGTCGGGGGGCACGGCCTTACCGGCAAGTGCCGCGAACTGATCGATCAGGCCGTTGAGCCGGCCGTCGTCGTGGGCCTCCAGCACCACGGTGTCCGGGCCGACCAGCACGTCTGCCTGGATGAGCGGGATCTCCTGCCGTGCCAGACCGGTACGAGCCTCGATCCGGGGGCGGTCGAGCCAGTGGAAGCAAGCAACCTCGGGCGACTCATCGTCTTCCGGATCGACGTGCCGCTTTTCGCCTTCGACGATCGTCGCCTCACGCTCCAGGATCCGGCTCAAGACGCCGCGATCCTGTAGCGGCCAGGTAAGCTGCACCTCTTCGATAGGCTCCTTATCGGTCGATTCGTCGATCAACTGGCAAACGATTTCCAGATCGACGGCCCTCGTGGTCGGGCCCTCGCGAGCGATCCAGCGCCGGAGGGCCGCAACGGCTGCACCATCGTCGCCCAGCCAGAGCCGGCAAAGCCCCAGGTTGTGATCGGCCGCGTGGCCGGCGGCGCGATCGGCGGAGAGCAGCTCGAACGCCGCGGCGGCCGAGTCCCAGAGTCCGTCGCGCGCCCACCCCATCGCCTGTTCGAACTGCTCACGCAACGGTCCTTCGAGCCCCCCGGGCACATCCTCCAGAGCGTGAGATTCTTTGAGCCAGGGAGAGACTGCTGCATTGGACTTCAAAGAAACAAGGGCGGATTGGAGGACCGACTGTGCCGAGCTGTCGAGCCCGATCGCCAGCTCAAGATGCTTCAGAGCGGCCGGGAAATAGTTGGCCTTGGCCAGCTCGCTCGCCACGATCGCGGTGATCCTGAAAAGCTGCTTTCGCGCTTCGGGCCGGGCGTGCAAGAGCACTCGCTGGAGTTCGGCCACGGCCGCGGCCGGGCCCTCGGTCGCCAGGACGAGCTGGCACAGCAAGGCGGCGGCGCCCAGATGGTCGGGCTGGTACTGAAGCAAAGTCGCGACACACCTCTTGGCCTCGTCCAGCTTTTGGAGCTCGATCAGGAGCAGTGATTTTCGCAATAACAGCCACGGGTTCCGGGGAACCTTGGCCAGTCCTGCGTCGTAGGCCGCGAGGGCCGCGTTGTGCTGACCGTTCTCCTCCAGTCGGTGTGCCCGTTCGGCATACGCCTCGACTTTCTGACAGCACCACTTGAACTTCTTGTCGCTGCCGCACGGACAGGGGGAATACGGATCGACCAGGGCCATCGTCTTCAGTCCTTGGAAGGGTTTCAACGCTTTCATTGTCTCGCGGGCCACACTAGCAAAATTTCAGGTCCCGCGCCTATGCTGATGCGGATGCGAATGCGAGACGATCGACCGCGGCGAGCCATGCCGGCGCACGATCAAGGCTCACGAGAGTCCAAGGGGGCCGGGCCAGCTTATCCACTTCGGGAGTCAAGATGAGAATGGCGATGGGGATGGAAGTCCTGCAGAACCAGGGAAGGAAGAGTGGCAAGCACCAGAAAGCGTCACCCGAGGGATGGCCGGCCCTGGGCCGTCTGCTGCCACTGGCGCTCATCGCCATCATCTTGCTTGGGATTGGACCCGCGCGGCAAGCACTGGCGTGGGGCCGCATGGGGCACCGGGCGTCAACCCGGCTTGCCGAGACACGGCTGACCCCAAAGGCGCGCGCACTCATCCGGGAACTGCTCGAGCCTGGCGAGTCGCTGGCCGATGCCTCGACCTGGGCCGATGAGAACAGCCAGAGCATTCCAGGTAGCGCGGCCTGGCATTACGTCAACGTGCCGATCTCGGCCGCGAGTTATTCGCCGCGTGATTGTCACGACAACTGCGTCGTCTCCCGGTTCGAGGAGTTCCGCCGGATCCTTGCCGATCCCCACGCCCCGAAGCCGCGGCGGCGGATGGCTCTGCGCTATGTGGTCCATCTCGTCGAGGACGCCCACCAGCCGATGCACGTCGGCGATCGCCGCGATCGCGGCGGCAACAACCTCCAGCTCCAGTTCTTTGGCGACGACTACACCAACCTGCACCAGGTCTGGGATTCCGGCCTGCTGCGTAACGGCTACTGCAACGAGCGCGAGCTGGTGGATGACCTGATCGACCTCGCCCGCAAACCCGAAGCGCGCGACTGGACCAGGGGCCATATCGAGGACTGGGTCAACGAGAGCCTGGAAGCGGCCCGCCAGGCCTATCGCATTCCCGGATCGAAAGACTTGCTTCGCTCCGGCATGCGAATCGGACGCGAGTACGAGGACGCCAATTTGCCTCTGGCCGTGAAGCGGCTCTCCCAGGCGGGGATGAGGCTGTCGGAGGTCTTGAACGACTGCCTTTCACCTGAGGGAAAGAGGGCGATCCCCGCGCCTCATTTCCGCAAGGAGCAGCAACCCGCTCCCTCAGCCGCCCCACAGGCTTCGGGGATCCGGTGATGCGTCGCGCCGATGCGGTGGATCACCTCGCGTGAGTGCAACTCACATCCCTTTTGGCGGCCGCTTCGGGGCCTTGGCCTCGGCCTTGACAATCGAGGCCGGCGGGGCTGCGGCAGCGTCCTCGGGCTCGGCGGCGTCCTGGCTCTTCTCCACGTCGTCAACGCCGTGCTCGAGAGGACGCTCCCCGAAGATCTTCTCGAAGTTGGGAAAGCCGTACTTTCGGATGATCGGACCGCTCATGATGGAACAAACTCCTCACTTGCCAACGCCCACGCAGAGAGCTACCACGATCTCTCGATTCTGATTCCATCCAGGATGACAAATGCGGATGGCAAATGGCAGAGGACCGGACATCCTTCACCCCGGCTGCCATCCGGCATCTGCCATCTGTCATTTGTCATGCCGGAATCAGTCGCTTCGAGCGAGCCGGATGGCCGTAGATTTCGCTGCGATTATTTCTTCGCCTGACCTTCCGCGAACGCCTGGTCGAAAAGCCGGCCCGCGGACTTGAAGCCCATCTTCTCCTTGACGAAGCGGGCGGCCTCGGCGGCGCCATGTTCGCGGTCCATGCCCGGGTCTTCCCACTCGACGGAAAGCGGGCCGGCGTAGCCGATCTCGTTGAGGACGCGGGCGATGGCGTCGAAATCGACCTGGCCGCGGCCCGGCGAGCGGAAGTCCCAGCCCCGTCGGGGGTCGCCGAAGTTCAGGTGTGAGCCGAGGATCCCGCTCTTGCCGTTGAGGGTGCGCGCGGCGTCCTTGACGTGCACGTGATAGATGCGGTCGGGGAAGGCCCGGATGAACTCGACCGAGTCCACGAATTGCCAGAGCAGGTGGCTGGGGTCAAAGTTGAAGCCGAACTCGGGCCGGTGTTTGAGTGCTTTCAGGGCCATTTCTGCCGAGTAGATGTCGAAGGCGATCTCGGTGGGATGGACCTCCAGGCCGAACTTGATGCCGCTCTGCTTGAAGACGTCGAGGATCGGGTTCCACCGGTCGGCCATGTCCTTGAACCCGGCCTCGATCATCGCGTCCGAGACGGGTGGGAACGAGTAGAGCAGGTGCCAGATCGACGAGCCGGTGAAGCCGTTGACGACCTTGACGCCCAGCTTGTGCGCCGCGCGGGCCGTGTCCATCATCTCCTTGGCGGCCCGCTGACGGACTCCCTCGGGCTTGCCGTCGCCCCAGACGTGGTCGGGTAGGATCAGCTTGTGCCGCTCGTCGATCAGGTCGCAGACCGCCTGGCCGACCAGGTGGTTCGAGATCGCCCAGACTCTTAACTCGCACCTGTTCAGCAGCTCGTGACATCCCTTGCAGTAGTGCTCGTCGCTGAGCGCCTTCTGGACATTGAAGTGGTCACCCCAGCAGGGCAGCTCGATGCCCTCGTAACCCCATTTACTGGCCTTCTCGCAGATGACCTCGAGGGGCAGGTCGGCCCACTGGCCGGTGAAAAGTGTCACGGGACGTGACATGGTGCGTTCTCCGAGATGCTTGGAACCTTGGAATCGTTGTAGGGCGCAACTTCAGCCTCGTCAATGATTTGACGGTGCCGCCGGGAACGAACATAATGCGTGAGATCGGATCTCCATCCTCCCCGAGTCCCGCGCGCGATTTTCATGGCTCTACGTGCCGTTCTACTGGATTTTGACGGGGTGATCGCCGACACCGAGAACCATCATATCGCGGCCTGGCAGCGAACGCTTGCGGCCCTGGGCTGGCAGGTTCCCGACGAGGTCGCGGCCCGATCTGCCGACGTGGACGACCGGGAGTTCCTCCGCGACCTGCTGGCGGTCCAGCAGATCACCGACGGCGACATCGACGGCTGGGTGCGCAAGAAGCAGGCGCTCACGATCAGCATGCTCCGTGACGCGCCCCGGGTTTATCCCGGCGTCCAGGATCTGGTCCGGCAGCTACGCGGCCGCGTTCGCCTGGCTGTCGTCTCCGACACCTGGCGTGAGAACATCGAGATCGTCCTGTCCACCTCGGGCCTGCTGGCTGCTTTCGAGCTGATCGTCGGCAAGGAGGACGTCCGATCCGTCAAGCCTGATCCCGAGGCCTATCGCCTGGCCCTGAGCCGGCTGGGACTGAGCGCCGGCGAAACCGTGGCGATCGAGGATTCTCCAACTGGCCTGGCCGCCGCCCGTGCCGCCGGGATTCCGGGAATCGCCGTCGGACATCGTCGCGAATTCGGCGGATGGGTTGGCGATTCCACCTACTTCTCTGGACTCGAGCCCGTATCTGGGCTCCTGCGCCACCTGGGACTCGAGGCGTGAAACGTGAAGCGTGAGGCGTTACACGTGAAACGTGAGGCGTGAGGAAGCTCGGACTGCTCGCCCACCGCTGGTCCCGACCGACGCCGTGCCTGCCATCCGCTGATACCGATCGAAACTCAAGCCATCCGGAGTTGGATCACGATCAAACTCTCCAGCGTCGCATCGATTCTGTTCGGCATTGCGTGGCTCGTCCCCTCCCGGGCCGACGAGCTGGCTGATCAGCCGATCGCCGGAGCCGATCGCAGCAGGGAACTCGCTTCCGCTCAGCCTTCCCGACCAAGGCCCGTCCGTCACGGCCACAGCGAGCTTTTGTGCCCATGGACTTCAACTTGATCATCTCCCGGTGCAACTGCCGTTGATCCTCCTGCTCGACGGAAGGGGCCTGAACCACTTCCTGAGAGTGATTCGTGCTCGTATCGAGATGATGACGGTTATATCTACCAGCGCCCTGGCGATGGCCATGAGGCCGAGCGAGGCGACCGCGGTGAGCGTCGGGGTGGTGTCCCGCGCCGGGGGTGTGGCGGGGACCGGGTCGGCGCACGCCGCGGCGATCGGTGGCGGTGTGCGGATCCCCTCCTCCGAGAGCGCGCGGAGTGCCGCATCGACGGCGCGGGTCGCGGCGCCAACGATCCGGCCGAGCCCGCCGACCAGGGCCGGCGCGGGTCCGCCGAGCGTGGTGATGACGGGCGACCACCGCTCCAGCGCGGCATCCAGGGCCAGGATCGCCTGGGCCGCGATGGCCGCGCGCTGCCCGGGTGCAGTTTTCCCGCGCCGGGCGTCGAGGCGCACCTTCTCGAAGGCTTCGTCTAGCCCGGAGACGAACCGCACCAGGGGCGTCAGGACCGCCGCCGGCACGACCGGCGCCGCCACGCCCTCCTCCTGGTCTCCGGTGTTGGCGTCATTTCCTGTCCCGCCGCCGACGGTCACCGAGGCCGCGGACTGGTTGGGCAGGGCACTTGTGGGCACGGCGACCCCCCCGTTCGTCGCCTCTGACTCGCCGGGCGTCGTTTCCGTCGTCACGCTCAGCAGCGTGGCGATCAGCGCCAGGGACGACTCGCTCAGCGGCTGCAACAGGGCGACCTGCTGGACGGGTGGGGTGACGGGCGCCACCACTCCGCCCAAGTTGAACGCCAGCAGCGTCGCTGCCTCGACCCCCTCGGTCCCGGCATAGAACTGGAGCAGGTTGCCGGTCAGCACGTCCAGGGCCAGAGCCGTCGGGTACGGCACCTCAGGGTCCACCATCGACTTGGCGAGGTTGAGCCCGTCGAGGCCGCCCAGGAACAGCGCCAGCCGGCCGTCGCCGTTATTCCCGACGATCAGATTATCGAAGCCGTTGCCAGAAGGAAACATGAGCGCCGCCACCGGGTCAATGCCCCCTGAACTGATGGTACTCGTGACGGGCGACGAGCCCATGAAGTCGGAGATGAACGTCAGGTCGTTCGACCCGGCATTGACCGTGACCAGGTCGGGCTTGCCGTCGAAGTTGCCGACGAACAGCGGGCCAGGATTGCTGCCTACGGTGAAGATGGTCGGGTTCTGGTCGTTAAAGAAGCCGCCGCCGAGGCCCGGCAGCATCCAAACGTCGTTCGAACCACTGTTGCTGACCAGCAGGTCCGGCGGGCCGCCGCCCGGGGGGTTCACGACGGTCGTTGCCACCGGCCCGATCCCCTGCTTGGTGGGGGTCTTCAGTTGGAGTCGCGGCCCGTTTGTGAACGTGAAGCCTCCGTCCGGAGTCGGCACGTTGAGCAGGATGGCCACGTCGTTGGAGCCCTCGTCGGCGACCACCAGGTCAGGCCGGCCGTTGAGGTTGGCGACGGTAATGCCGACCGGGTTGGTCCCCACGGGAAAGCTCTGGGCTGGGCCGAATTGACCGTTGCCCAGGCCGGGGTAAACCAGCACGTCGTTGCCGCCGCTGTTGGCGACGATCAGGTCGGGGATGCCATCGCCGCTCAGGTCGGCCACGGTCACGGCGCCGGGCGCCAGCAAACCCTGGGTGCGGTCTCCAATGACCGACGGGGTGCCTTGGGCGCCGTACTGGACGGTCACCTGGTCCAGGGCCTGGTCGGCGTAGATGATGTCCTTCTGTCCATTTCCCGTCAGGTCGGCCACCGCCAGCGTGATCTGCTGATCGGTCGTGCGGTAGGGCTGGAACGTGCCGTCGCCGTTGCCCCGCAGCACCAGCACGTCACCGAAGGTGTTGCCGACGAGCAGATCGAGCTTGCCGTCGTTATCGACATCGGCGACGGTCAGGCCGGTCGGATCGGGGCCTGCGTAGTAGGGCGTCGGCTTGCCGAACCCACCATGGCCGTTTCCGAGATAGACGCTCACGCCATCGGCCGTGAGCACGGCCAGGTCGGGGATGCCGTCGCCGGTGAAGTCGCCGATCCGGACGACTGTGGCCGGCGCAGTCGTCGTGGTCGTGGAGAACGGCTCGGGGTTGGCAAAGGCACCGCCCCCCAGCCCCGCAAGGACGGAGAACGTGCTGGTGCCTGGGTTGATGGTCACGAGGTCGGGAGGACCGCCCGGGGTCAGCGCGGCGGCGACTGCGCCGGCGGTCTCTCCCTGGCTGGCCAGGCCGCTGCCGGCGGGATACGACACGGGCGGGCCGAACGACCCTCCGCCCTCGTTGGGCAAGACCTCGACCTCGCCGGTGACGTGGTTCGTGGCGATCAGATCGGGCAAGCCGTCCTGATTGACATCAGCCACGGAGATGTCCGAAGTACTGAGGCCGACCGACAGAGTCACCGAGGACGGGAAGAGGGCGTTGCCGGTCGCATCGCTCCCGGAACCGTTATTGAAATAGACCGTGAGGGTGCCGGCACCCGAGTTGCGGACGATCAGATCGTCCCAGCCGTCGCCGGTCAGGTCGGCCGCCACGAGCTGCGCCGGCCACGGGCCAGTCGTGAGTGAACCGACGCGCGTGAATTGACCACTCTGGTACTTGAACAGTGAGATCGTACCAGGGCTTGGGCCACCGGGATAGTTGCCCGCGTCCACGCTGGCTAGCAGGAACCCCTGACTGGTGCGGACTGAGGCGATGGCGCGCGACGGGGCGTCGGGGTTGATGATGATGGGCGGGTCGAAGCTGCCGGGCCGGTCGGCTCGTCCCTGCCGGAAGAGGATGTCGCCGGACGCATCGATGATGGCCACGTCCGGGATGCCATCGCCGGTGAAGTCGGCCACGATCGGCGTGTTGTGCGCGGCGAGGTCGATCGTGCCGGGGTCGGCGAACTGGTATCCTCCCAGGTTCAGCTCCACGGCCACGTCATTCTCATTCGGGCCTTGCCGACTGATGGCCAGGTCGGGAATACCGTCGCGGTTGAAGTCGCCCGCCAGGATGGTGCTCGGTGCCCCCCCGTCTCCCAACGCGATCGAAGGCTCGGGTTGAAACGTGCCGTCGCCGTTCGCCTTGAGCAAGGAGACCTGGTTCGTTCCGGCATCGGCGATGGCCAGGTCGTCGAGCGTGCCGTCGGCTTCGAAGTTGACCGCCGTCAGAGACGTCGGCTTCGTCCCCTGTCCCAACTGGATCGGCGGCTGGACCTGGAACCCACCTTGGCCGTCGCCCAGGAGGATCGAGATGTTATTGGAACCGGAATTGGCGACGGCCAGATCGAGGGGGCGGTCCGCGCCCTCGAAGTCGCCCGCCACGATCGAAATCGGGCTCAGCGCACTGTCCCCCAGCGCGATCGGCGACTGGACCTGAAACTCGCCCTGGCCGTCACCCAGGAGGATCGTGACGTTATTGGAACCGGAATTGGCGACGGCCAGATCGAGGGGGCGGTCCGCGCCCTCGAAGTCGCCCGCCACGAGCGACTTCGGCAGGGCCACTGCGTCCCCCAGCGCGAACATCTGAGAGAGATGGAAGCCACCGAAGCCGTCGCCCTGGAGGATCGAGACGTACGAGACGCCGTTGGAACCGGTGCCGGCGACGGCCAGATCGAGAGGGTGGTCTGCGCCCTCGAAGTCGCCCGCGACAATGGATGTCGGGGTGATCCCCGCGTCGTAGAGGACGGGGGCCTGGAAGGTGCCGTCGCCGTTGCCCAGGAGGATCGTGACGCCTCGGCCCTGTCCGGTGTTGGGATCGCCTTGGTCGGCGACGGCGAGGTCGAGGCGGCCGTCGCCGTTGAAATCGTCCGCCGTGACGGCGATCGGGTCGACTCCCGCCGGGAACGTCCTCGGGGTCTGGAAGGTGCCGTCGCCGTTGCCCAGGAGGATCGTGACGTCGTTGGAGCCCTCATCGGCGGTGACCACGTCGAGCGCGCCATCGCGGTTGAAGTCGCCCGAGACGGAGGAAACCGGGTTAATGCCTACAGGGTTCGGAGCGCCCGACAGTAGGATGCGGCGTTCGAGCCGCTCAAACGACCAGTGGCGCCGCAGCCGCGGTGGGCGGCGCATGAGGACTTCCCCGGGTGGCGTAGGAGGGCGATTCGGGCCCATGGTTTGTCCTCTCATTCCGGTTGGATCTCGAGGGAGGGGTTCTCCTCATGGTTCGGTCGGTGGCCGGATGACGGGGCCGGCGCGCCGCGGCGGGCGCGCGAGGACTCAGGGGGAGGGCGCGGCGGCCATCCGGGCCAGCGCCGCGAAGCGGGTCCACTTGCGCAGCGGCGCCAGGGCGTCGTCCGGCGCGACGACCTCGCGCCAGAACGTCGCGCGCCGGTCGGCGGGCGTCTGCTCCAATGCCCGGCCGAGCAGCGTCGCGGCGCGGACGTCGTAGGCTAGGGCGTCGCGCGTCGCGGCGCGGCCGCGGCGCCCGACCTCGAGGACGGCGACCGCGGCGGCCTGGGCGTAGGTCCGCGCCGCGTTGTAGAGCCGGCGCGGCGTCGGCTCGCCGCGCCGCAGCGACTCCTCGACGTCGGACGCGGCGGCGCGGTGCTGGCGGAGGCGGACCCGCGCCGCGCCCCGGCCGCCGTAGCCGTCGGGGTCCGACGGGGCGAGCCGGACCACCGCGTCGAAGTCCTGGAACGCCAGCTCGGGGGCGTTGGTGAAGAGGTACGCCCAGCCGCGGTTGGCGTGCACCCGGGCCCAGTCGGGGCGCGCGGCCAAGGCCAGCGTGTAGTCGGCGATCGCCCCGGCGAAGTCGTTGCGCCCGACCCGCGCCAGCCCGCGCAGCTCGTACAGCTCGGCCGACGGCGGCCCCTGCGCCAGCGCCGCGTCGCACGAGTCGATCACCGCGTCGTACCGCCTCAGCTCCAGCAGCGCCATCACTCGCTCGCGGTGCGCCTCGGCCAGCGCGGGGGCGATCGCCACGGCGGCATCGGCGGCGGCCAGCGCCTCGTCGCATCGGTCGAGGTCCCGCAGCAGGCGGGCGCGCCGGGCGTGGTCGCCGGCCGCATCGCGGCCGTCGGAGGGCTCGCGGCGGATCGCCTCGTCCAGGTCGCGCAGCGCCGCCTCGGCCGCGGCCGGCGGGGGGTCGCCGCCGTCGAGGCGGATCCGCGCCCGGTCGCGGTACAGGGCGGCCAGATCGGGCTTGAGGGCGATGGCCCGGTCGAGCCGCCCGAGCGCCTCGTCGCGCCGGCCCTGCTTGCTGAGGGCCGAGGCCAGCGAGGCGAAGGCGTGATAGCGGGTCGGGTCGAGCGCCGCGGCGCGCCTGAAGTCGGCGACGGCCTCGTCGAGCCGCAGCCGCTGGAACCGCAGCACGCCGCGGTTCATGTGCAGGGCGTAGCGGAGGTCGCCGGTCAGGCCGCGGTCGAGCGCCTTGCGGAAGTCGGCCTCGGCGGCCTCGAAGTGGGCCGCCGCCTCGACCCTCAGGGCGTCGGCCCGGGACGGCAGCCGTGCCGCGGCGTTGAGGTCGATTCCCCCCATCTGTCCGAAGGCCACGCCGCGGAGCAGGTAGAGCCAGGCGAAGGACGGCCGCTGTTGCAGGCAGGCCGTCAACGCCGCCTTGGCCTCGCCCGGGCGCGACGGCGCCGAGTTCAGGAAGCA
>JAFAHT010000585.1 GCA_019237095.1 Planctomycetaceae bacterium | reverse complement strand
CGAACTTCATCCAAGCCCCGGTCTACGCACTCGGCCAAGCGGCCAAGTTGCTTTTCTGCAAACCCCCTTTTTTGCCTAGCGCTCGCCAGTTGGTGCGCCGGTTCCACGATCAAGCAGCTTTACCAATCGGCTCTGGCAACGCTCGCTCCGGTAGGACACGATCCCGACGCCAGGCGTCGAGTTCGCCATTGCGTCGCGCGGCTTCCAGTGCGGCCAAGGCCAGTACACCTTCAGGCGACCAACTCATTCCCTGGTGTTTACAACGTGCCGAGACCGCCCAGTCGTTGTATTTCTCCACCCGTGTGCTGGCGATCCATAACCCCGCCCGTTGCCGTTGCTGGTAATTAGGGATGTACGCTCGCCGCTTCTCCTCGGAGCGTCTACACCGCCAGCCCGTTCTCGTCATAGGTGCGGCATGATGCTTCCCCGATCGGCATGAACTTGTCGAGCGTTTCGAGACCGCCGATCGAAGCTGGGTACGTCTCCATAGCGGACGGGGCCTTTCTGACTGATATGGGCGCAGCATCGAGTCATGCGGTTTACTCATCGAAGCCACGATATGCCAATGCTTTATGTCACACCCACCAGCCCGATTGTTTGCCGTGAACGCACGAGCTCAATCGGCGGGACGCGGGCCTGGGGGAATGCCCTTAGCGGAGGATCGGTTGATCACGGCGACCCAGAGGTCGGAATGGACACGAATCTGGCAGGAGAGGCGGATGTTGGGTGCGATATCTCCTTCGCGGGCCAGGCGGGCTTGCTCGATCTCGGTCTGAGGCCCGGCGTCGCCGCCCAGGATCTCGACCCGGCAGGTCGTGCAGCGGGCATTGCCACCGCATCTGTGCATGATGTCGATTCCCGCGTCTTCGATGGCCAGAACCAGCTTCTTGCCCGGCTCGACCTCGTACGATTTCTCACCGTCAACGGTCACGGTCGGCATGATCTTGGAACTCCCCTGGGGTGCGTCGAACAAAGGGCCGGCGCTCAGCTTGCCCGAGCGGCCGGGCCCGTGATCGTCTCGGAAGATGCTCGAACTTTGGGAACTCAGCCGCGACGGAGTCCCTGGCATTCAAAATATGCAGGGGAGGGTGGCGTTGCAAGGCGTCGAGCACCATTGCTCGCGGGGCTTTCGCTCTCTGCCGTGGTCGCCAAGGTAGAAGCTCCAGAGTGGCGAGCACCTCCTCGAGCAACCTTTCCCGCTCGGGGTCCAAGGTCCCTAGTTGTAAGAATTCATGTCTTGGCCACGCACCCTCGACGAGGACAGATAGGGGGGGATAGAGGTCCCGGGAACGTCTTGGCCACGTCGTAAGCAAGACGGAGGCTAAGATTTCACGCACTCTCCCGAGCGGTATAGGATGAATCTTTGCGTCAGGGTGGGCGCAGGAGGACCGCTTACTTGAACCACGGGTTGGTTGAAACTCCTCACCGGGAAGCGCAAGCAAATCTCCCAGCTCCCCTATTCATCGCAAACGAAGGTGCGTGGCCAAAGCTCTTCGTTTCCATCGCGGCTCCCAGATGGAGCCTGAGGACGCGCCGGACCTCGGCGGTCGCCTCGGGGGTGTCGTTGGCGAAGTGGTTGTGGCGGATCATGACCTCGGACTCGGCCCCGTCGAGGTGAGCACTCTCGTAAGAGACAACGCCGTCGGTCCAGAGGCCGGGAGGGCCCTCGGGGAAGAGGTTGGCGACGATCGAGTGGTACGGGACGCCGAGGGCGATCGGCAGCTCGGAGAGGATCTTGAGAATCGGGCTCTCCCAGGCCAGGTTGTCTATGCTGCTGGGCGGCCGGCGACGGTACGCGGGTTGGAGCACCTCCGGCCCGTTCATGGAGATGATCTCGGCGTGGAGCGCGGAGATGTCGCCCGGCCTTCGGACCAGCGACGAGCCCAGGCGGCCGATGACCTGGTTGGCCGTGTTGCTTCCCCGATGCGGGGAGGCGATGAACACCACACGGCGAATCGATGGCTCGGGCTCGAAGTACAGGAACCGGGAGAGAGTCTGTCGGGCCTCGGGCGACATCGCCACCTGCTCGAGCGGGCGGGTGAGCAGACCTCGCTCGATGGACTGGCCGCTGCTCTGGAGCAGTTGCTTGCTCAAGACACCCCCCAGGCTGTGGCCGACGACGACCATCTGGTCGAGCGCCGGATCGCTCCGCCGCGGGTCGATCGCCTCCCGCAGGTCGTGGAGCGATTGGCGGAGCCTCGCGGCCGAGACCATGAGCGGAGCCCCGGTCGGGTAATAGGCGAACCAGAATTGATAGCGATCGAGGATGAGCGGGTCGGCCTGCAGGCTGTTCGCCATCTTCAGCCAGGCGTCCGGGCTGGACCATAGCCCGTGAATGAACAGCACCGGGACCTTGCCTGGCTGATACGGCCCGTACATGAGGATGCCCAGATACGAGTTGAAGGCCTCGGGACGTAGCATACCGCCCCAGGACAGCTTTGTCAGAGGGGACCTGATGAATTGGTGGGCGAGAGGCGTCGTCAGGTCGACCGCGAGCCCCGAGCCGGACGATCCGGACCCGACGAGGACGAATGACTCGTGCGCCGGGTCGTGAAGCGCGAGCATCATCGGTCGGGACCGCCAGGCGCCATCCCGGAGCGGCCCGGTCGGGCGAAGCACGGCCGTGGCGGGAAGCCTGAGCCGCTCCGGCAGGAAACGATCGGGGACCGCCTGTCGATCGGGGAAGTAGCTCACAGCAATCAGCGGGACGCCCAGCCCGTCGCGGCCGACCTGCTCCAGCTTCTTGACCCGAAAATCACCAGCGACCCAGAGTTCATCGCAGGGAATGGTGGCGCGCTCCGGGGTGGTCGGTGCGACCTCGACGCCGACGGCGGCCAGTTGTTCACGCCAGGCGGGATTGACTTCGCGGGGACCAGAGCCCGCGCAGCGGAGCAGTTCCTCGACCGCATGGTTGTGCAGGGCGACGGCCCGGGCCTGGAGCGGCGAGGCCAGGTCGGTCGGCCCGGCCGACATCAGCCCGAACATCGCGTAGGCCGCGGCGTCACGGAACCATGGCAGCGCGGAGGTCGAGTCGCGGCGGAGCACTCGACGGCCGATCCTGTCTGCATGATCGGCCAGGGCCAGCAGGTGCTCGGGCGCGGTCCCACCTGGCCCTTCGACATCGGTCTGCAATCGAGCATAGGTCTCCTCGGCCGACGAGGCCGCGGCGGCCGACTCCGGGACGAGAGCTGGGGCGCCTGCACGGAAAACCGGGAGACCTCGGAGGGGGCGATCCTTGATCTCCGGGGACCGGCAACCTGAGCCCGGAAGCGCGGGCAGTAATGCCAGGAGCAGCCACGCCCTCGTCGATTGGCACACGAACTCAGAGCCTGTGAAAGAATCTCCGATTATCTCAAAGGACATTGACAAGTGATAAAGTAATCGCTATAATCTCCTCATGAAAACGCCAGACGCTCCCAAATCGCCTCGCCTCGAACAGCCCTTGCTCTTGGAGACGCCTGTCGATCCGGTACCCTCGGCCCTGCCATCCGAGGTCCCGGCGTCTTCCGGGTGCGCTCGGCTGAGGTCCGCCAACCGCC
>JAFAHT010000583.1 GCA_019237095.1 Planctomycetaceae bacterium | reverse complement strand
CCCGACCGAGTGGAACCGCGGGCGCGGAAGCGCCGGCCCAAGCCGTACCCGTTGTTGACGAAACCCCGGCGGCAAGCCCAAGCCGCTTTGCGCAAAGCAGGTTAGAGCTACAGGACGTGCCATTCGGGTCAGACTAGTATTAGTTATCACGGAGGCCGAGTTGACGTCGAAGCTTTTTGAGGTTCTCACGGGCGTCGGTTGGTCCCCCTAGCCAGGCGCGGCTTGAACCAGGTACCTTGAAGGCTGGTTCGGGCAGGGTCAGGTACCTCGAAGGCTGGTTCGGGCAGGGTTCTCCTGACCCGCCCGTTCTCTGCTACCGCCGGTCTGCCAGTCCCCGACCGGCGGCGCGTCATCTGGAGACCTGTCCTTCGGTCGGCCAAACGGCGGGGTCGGGAGACCGTCGCCGAACGAATCCAATTCGCAACGAAAGCAGTCCGGATCAGAGGACGGTTAAGACCAACTTTGCAGCATGCCGGTCTCGTCCACCCGGCGTGTACAATGGGGAGCGCGTGTGCCAGAGCTCATCCTGGCCCAACCGCTGCGAGTCTGGAGACCTTTTCGCCGATCCTGATTGCATCAAGCGTCCGCGCGGTTTACTCTATCCTGCTCAGACGTTACGTTATCATGTCCGCGATTCCAGGCGACTGCTCGAGGAGCACTCACGATGGGCGTTGATTCCGCTGCCCTGATCAAGACCTTGAACCAGACCTGCTTGAATGCCTTGCAATCAGCCGCCGGGCTCTGTCTGTCGCGGACCAATCCCAGCGTCGAGGTCGAGCACTGGCTCGTCAAGCTGGTCGAGCTACCCGACGGCGATCTGACCCGGATTTTCCGACACTTCGAGGTGGACACTTCGCGCCTGCTGCGGGATCTGACCAAGGTGATCGATGGGTTTCGGACCGGCAACCAGCGGACGCCCACTCTATCCCTCAAGCTTGAGCAGCTCGTTCGAGCGGCCTGGGTCACGGCCTCGATCCAGTACCAGGCCAGACAGATCCGCTCGGGGATCTTGCTGCTGGCGCTGCTCGACGACGAGGAACTGGGGAGGCTTGCCCGCAATACATCGGCCGAACTGGCCAAGATCAAAGGGGACCTCCTCCAGCCCAACCTGATGAAGCTGGTCGCCGGCTCACCCGAAGACACGGGTCCCGCGGCGACCGCGGTGGGCTCGTCCGCCGGCCCTGGTCAGCAGCCGGCCGCCGTGACTCAGACGCCGGCCTTGGAACAGTTCACCATCAACCTGACCGAGCGAGCAAAAAAAGGCCAGATCGACCCGGTCATCGGCCGAGAGGCCGAGGTCCGCCAGATCGTCGACATCCTGATCCGCCGCCGCCAGAACAACCCGATCCTTACGGGCGAGGCGGGCGTTGGCAAGACCGCGGTCGTCGAGGGTCTGGCGCGGCGGATCGCCGAGGGAGACGTTCCCCCGGCGCTCAAGAATGTCGTCCTGCGTACCCTCGACCTCGGCTTGCTCCAGGCCGGGGCCGGGGTCAAGGGAGAGTTCGAGAACCGGCTCAAGCAGGTGATCGCCGAAGTGAAGGGATCTCCGGTCCCGATCATCCTCTTCATCGACGAGGCACACACCATGATCGGGGCCGGCGGCTCGGCCGGCCAGGGAGACGCCGCCAACCTGCTCAAACCGGCGCTTGCCCGTGGCGAGCTCCGCACCATTGCAGCTACCACCTGGGCCGAATACAAGAAGTACTTCGAGAAGGATGCCGCCCTCGCCCGACGGTTCCAGGTCGTGAAGGTGGAAGAGCCATCAGAGGAGGTCGCCGTTCGCATGATGCGTGGGCTCACGGGCATCCTGGAAAAGCACCATGGCGTGCGAATCCTCGAGGAGGCCGTCAATAGTGCCGTCAAACTGTCTCATCGCTACATCCCCGCCAGGCAGTTGCCCGACAAGTCCGTCAGCCTGATCGATACCGCCTGCGCCCGCGTGGCGATCGGCCAGAATGCCATACCGCCCGCGGTCGAAGACAACCGGCGCAACATCGACCACCTCAAGGTGGAGATCGAGATCCTTGAGCGCGAACGAGCCACCGGCGCGCGCAACCAGGAACGAATCGACGAGCTGAACCACGAGCTCGAGCAGTCCCAGACCCGGCTTGCTGACCTGGAGACTCGCTGGGAAGACGAGAGGAAACGCGTCGAGGAGATCCGCGAACTCGCGCGCGGGATCGAGACGCGCTACGCCGAGGAGCGAGGAAAGCATGCGGGCAATGGCCAGCCCTTTCAACCCTCGGCGGAACTTGCGGCGAGCCAGGCGGAGCTGGCAACCAAGGTCGCAGAGCTGCGCAAGCTACAGGGAGAGTCGCCGCTGATGCAAGTCTCGGTCGATTCCCAGACGATTGCCGAGGTCGTCGCCGGTTGGACCGGCATTCCGGTCGGCAAGATGATGGCCAACGAGATCCAGACTGTCCTGAACCTGCGGTCCAAGCTCGAGGAACGCGTCATCGGCCAGTCTCATGCCCTGGAGGTGATCGGCCAGCGGGTCCGCACTGCGCGTGCAAGCCTCACGGACCCCCGGCGGCCCATCGGCGTCTTCCTGTTCGTTGGCTCCAGCGGGGTGGGCAAGACGGAGACGGCACTGGCGCTTGCCGATACTCTTTACGGCGGCGAGCGAAATCTCATCACGATCAACATGTCCGAGTATCAAGAATCGCATACCGTCTCGGGGCTGAAGGGTTCACCTCCAGGGTATGTCGGTTATGGCGAGGGCGGGGTCTTGACCGAAGCCGTGCGCCGGAGGCCCTACAGCGTCGTCTTGCTCGATGAGGTCGAAAAGGCCCATCCCGACGTGCTCGAACTCTTTTTCCAGGTGTTCGACAAGGGGACGCTGGAGGATGGCGAGGGCCGCGAGATCGACTTCAAGAACACGGTAATCCTTTTGACCTCGAATGTCGGCACCGAGACCATACTGAAATTATGCAAAGATCCCGATACCACCCCGACACCCGAGATCCTGGCCGAAGCCGTCCGTCCCGATCTGCTCGCGGCCAAGACGGAACGCGGGGTCCAGATCTTCAAGCAGGCTTTCCTGGGCCGGTTGATCGTCGTCCCCTTCTATCCGATCTCCGACGCGGTGATGCGCCAGATCATCAAGCTCCAGCTCGGCCGCATCGGCCGGCGAATGCGCGAAAACCACAACGCCACGTTCAGCTATGGGGATGAGCTCATCGATTGCATCGCCAGCCGCTGTCGCGAAGTCGAGACCGGCGCACGCAACGTCGACCACATCCTTACCCGCACGCTCCTCCCCGAGATCTCCCAGGAAATCCTCGGCCGGATGGCGGAAAACCGGATCATTTCCAAGGTCCATGTCTCGGTCGACGACAAGGGCGGCTTCCGCTACGCGATTGACTGAGCCGGAATGACGCTCGTTACTCTGACCTGACTCCGCTTGAAAGTCGACCTCACTGTCGACCTCAATGTGGTTGACCCGCGATGGTACTGATCAGGCAAACACCGAATGCAATCACCCGGGTGGCCATGGGTGAGCCATCAGGGGTCCCAGGAAACCTCACATTCCTCACATTCGTGATGATGCCTGCGATTAGGCGATCCGATACTAAGAACTGAATCGCGCAACGCAAGTTACAGTCCCTGGTTTCCCTCTTAGGGGCGATCCGGTCTTCTGCCAAATAGCCTCTTTCACGGAGGGTTCGCGCTAT
>JAFAHT010000367.1 GCA_019237095.1 Planctomycetaceae bacterium | reverse complement strand
GCCGACCGCGACGACTTTCATGTCTCGGTGCCGCTGGCGGCGGTGCGGGCCGAGGGGATCATCGTCTATCACCGCGCCGGCCAGCCCCTGGAAATCGATCAAGGCGGGCCGGTCCGGTTCCTGATCCGCGACCCGGCCGCCTGCCATACCGACGAGCTCGACGACTGCGCCAATGTGAAGTTTCTCAACCGCATCGAGTTCTCCGTTCGCCGCGGCCGCGACACCCGGCCCCAGAACGAGGAGGAGCACGCAAAGCTGCACTCCCCGTAGGGTGGGTGTAACCCACAGAAACACAAATCTATCAAAATTCTTTGGTGGGTTGCACCCACCCTACCGCACCCAGCCGAGCAGCTCGGCGAGCTTCCAGGAGAGGACGATCGCGGTGACGCTGCCGGAGCCGAAGGCGGCGACGAGGAGGCAGGCGGCGGCGATCTCGCGGGCCATGCGAAGGCGCGGCTTTTCGGGGTCGCCGATGGCACGAGCCAGAGTGTCCACCGCACTGTGGGCAAGCTCGGCGATCAAGACCAGGCAGGCGGCGATCACGAGCAAGCACCAGCCCCACTGGTTGACTCCCAGAAGCGCGGCGGTGATGGCGATCAGCGTCCCGCGGTAGCCGTGCGCGAAGAAGCTGGAATCGCCTCGGATCGCGTGCTTCAGGCCGCGGATCCCTGCGAGCATCTTGCTTCGCGTGTTGCGGCGATCGGCCCGAGCGGTTAGCTCGGGGGCCGCATCGAACTGGTACTGAAGACGGTTCTCGTCGAATTCCGGAACGGGGATCAAGCCGCGGTGGTGCCCCGCCGCGACCGCGGCCTCGCCTTCCCGCGAACTGTTCTCTGTGCTCGAATCGATCATGGTCCTGGCGCTTCTGTCCTTGCTCATGAGTCACGGTCAGACTCGCTCTCACTCAGTGGGAGCATACCGTGAATCGAACTGGTTCATCCCCGTGGCGCCGCCTAGCCGGAGGTTCGGCGACAGTCGCGGTGAGATCTGCACCGCGAACTGGGTGGCCGACCGCTGAGGATCGTACGACATACCTATCGACGTCAAGTAGTCGGCGCCGATGCGCGTGAACGAGAGCATCGATCCCAGGGGGATTCTATTGCCGAAGTCGTACGACGTCGAGAACGTGCCAAACCATTTCGGGCTGAGCCAGTACGACACCGACGCGTTCAGGGCCGACGTGGCGATCGTCCCGGTGTCGATCACGGTGTAACCAATGAACACGTTCCCCCGTGGCGGACGGCTCAGCGAGATCCCGGTCGTGATCACGTTCAGACCCTTGGGGTTGTGGCCGGTCACATTGTAGTTGACGAGAGGCTGGCTGGTTATGTTCCAGAAATCGAACCAGCCATAGGAGATGATGCTCGTCCGGTCACCCACGAACCACTGGTAGTTATACATCGTTTGACCCCACGGCTTGCCGAAGTTGTCGCGCTGGGCGTCCGGGAAGTACGTGCCGTTGACGTCCATGGTCATCCAGTCGATGATTCGCCGCTTGCCCTCGGGACCGCGCTTGGTTTGCAGCCGCTGGTGAACCCCGAGCTGGAGCGTGGTGATCGTGGACTGGATGTCGGTCGTGCCGGTGATCGGTGAAAGCGCCCGGCGGAGGATCAGTGCCCGGGGGTCGTAAGGACCGGGCAAGATGCCCCCGGTCCAGTTGGTGATCGCGTAGTAGCGGCGGACGAACTCGTATTCGTTGTCGTCAAGGTCGTCCTGGACGGCAATCGAGTTGAGAGAATGGTTCGCGAACGCCGCGCGGAAGTCGGCGAAGAAGCTCATCTTGTTGTTCAGGCCGTGGATGTTGAGGATCTCGTTCTCGACGTTGGGATAGAGCTTGTAGGCCGTCATCTCGGTGTGCACGCCGGCCGCGCCCCAGAAGCGGGCCATTCCCCCGGTGCTCTGCTGGCCGAACGGGCCGCCGCCGAGCTGGTCGCTCCAGCCGACGATCTGGCCTTGCAAGTAGGGCATGATCCGCACGACATCGTAGATGTTCAGCGGCATGTCGATCTCGTGGTTCGTGTAAGCCCGCAGCGATGACCACGGGCCGCTGGTGTGGGAGATCGGGTCGTAAGGTATGAACGCGAAGAGGTTCGGGTTGTTGACCATCACGTCGGTGTGCACGTTGGCGAAGTCGACGCCCGAGTGCTGGTAGTAGTTGAACAGGTTGCTGAAGAGCGAATCGCCAAGGCGGTAGTAATCGAGCCGGGGAAGCCACTGGGTGTCGGTGTTGAAGGTTTGAAGATTGGCCTCGGCCCAGACGTCCCACGACCAGTTGTTCTTCTGATACTGCATGTAGCCAAGGGTCTCCTGGTCCATTCCGGTCTCGTTGAGCCGCTTGTAGTACTCTTCCAGGAACTGGCGGTCGGAGACGTAAGCGATCTCGAGCTGAAGCCGCAGGTCCTCGAAATGGTGTTCGTCGTCGTCGGGCAGGAACCGCTGCATGTGGCGAATGTTGAACCTGCCGCGGACTTCCTGGAACGGTGGCACGTCCGATCGCTGGTACCCCCGCTTGCCCGCGCCCGCGGGTCCCTGAGTGACGACGGCCGGACCCGAACCGAGCACGTCGTTACCATAATCCCTGAGACCCCAGATGTCGAAGTAGCCGAAGTAGTCGTAGGTGATGCTCTGGCTGGGGTTCGGAATCTTGTGGTAAGGGTCAGTCAGGTCGTGGATCAGGTCGCGGCCGAACCAGCCAATCTCGCTGCCCAGCGCCGGGAACCTCTTGGTCCGCGCACTCAGGTAGTCGAGGTCGAGGTTCCAGATGTCGACGTTGTAGGGCCGCTTCACACCGATCACTTTGAAGCCGTTCCAGTCCGTGAGGAGTTCCTGCCCAAAGTACGTGATGCTGCCAAAAGAGATCATGCGGAGCGGGGCCTCGAGGTCGTCGGTTTCGCCCGTCAACCGCGGCCAGTAGAAGACGGGAATTGGCCCCATGTAAAAGAAGTTCTGCCGCGCGTCGTACCGCCAGATCAAATCCATGGGCGCGTTGGGATCGTTGGGATCGCCGACCTGTTTACCCGTGTTGGGGTCGGCCAGCGGCCTGGACAGGCGGTTCAGGTCCACGGTCCGGTTGTTGATCTGGTAGCCCGGGTTAGGGAACCGGCTGCCGGTCATGACGGTTCGCTCGGTGCGAATCTCGGGCTCTGGGTCCATGATCAAGCTGCCGTCAGGGCGTTTCACCAGCTTGTGGAACTGGTCGATCCGCGGCGACTTCATCTTCATCGGCGAGATGAAGCCCGGCGCGAAGAGGTCAACCTCGCCGTTGAGAGCCACGAACCGGTCCCTCAAGAAATCGTAATAGGCCCGCGGTGCGCGAAAGGTGCGCTGGTCGGCCTTGCCGGCGACCTTGTTCTCGTCCTGGCGAAAGATCACGTTGCCTTCGAGGTAGACCTCCATCGGCTGGTTGGCGTTCTCGATCAGCTCGCCGTTGGGACCGTAGACCTCCTCGCCCTTCTTGGGATCGGGGTGGCGCCACACGACGACGCTCTCGGCCTCGATGTCCACGACGCCGTTCTGCGGGGTCTTGGTGACCATGTTGATTCCGCCCCGATAGATCACGACACGTGTTCCGTCGGGCTGCTCGGGTAGAAACGTGACGTCGGGCTTGCGGCCGCTGCGCGGAAAAATGTTGGTGACACGTTGCGACCCCGGCAAGATCGGGGCCGTGGGGCTCGAAGGAGGAGCGGCGGTTCTTGGTTTTTGCCCCTGCCCTGGATCGGCACGTCGGATCGGGGCAGCGGGCTGGTCGCCCGGACCGGGCAACGGCTGGGATCGCGGCACGTCCTCCGGGTTCGTGAGGTTGGGGACTTCGACTTCCTTTTCGTTGGCCCCTTCGATCGGCGGTAAGTCGACACTGGGAGGCTCGGCTCCGGCGGCGGCTGGCGAGGCGGTTGGCGGCGCCTCACCCGGCGCGTCGGGCATGGCTTGGCCTGTTCCCGGAACCTGGGTGACCACCGGGTCTTTGCGCTCGAACTGGGTCAACCGGAGCTGAGGATCCTTCCTCGGCGAGCTCGGCGGCGGCACGGGCTCTAGAGGCGGCAGATCCGGCGGCTGCGGGGCGGTGGCCGTTCCGGCTGCGGCGGGGACTGATTCCGCGACAGCAACCGTCTCGACCCGAGAAGCAGATCCGGGTGTGGCAGATGCCAGGATCTGCGCCTGCGGAACAGCCGCCGGAGCAGTCGCCAACTCCGATGGTGCAGCCGCCCCTTCCGGCCGTGCAGTTGCCGGTTTCGATCGTGTAGCCGCTGGTTCCGGCAACACGAATCCCGACCGGCGCAGGATCAAGAGGTCGCGCGGAGGCTCCTTCCATTGCGTGAGGCCGTTCTCGCTGTAGGGGCTAAGCTGCACCTGCTTACGGGTCCGAAGCACGGTGCGTACTCGAGGTCGTGGCGGTCCCCCCTGCCCCGAGATCCGGACCTCGCCTTCCGCGTAGATTTCGGCCTGGTAGACTTTGCCGTCCTCCATCGGAACCTCGATGATCCGGACGACGACCGCGTGGGCGCGTAGGCCATCGCCCGCCTGGAGCACGGCAGCCTCGCCCGAGAGAATGGCCCACCGCTCTCCGGCCGTCTCCCAGACCTGAACGTGCCGCGCGGCCAGCTCGATCGGATCGTTGGCCGCCTGCGCGTCCGGCGCCGCCGGGTCCTGTGCCCGAGACGCGGTAGGGATCGCGAGCGCGAAAATGAGGCCTGACCACAAGCATAACCGCGTGTGGAGCCTGGGTTGGTCGTGCTCTCGCACGGTTCCTCCCAACGTACGACCCGGCGTTTCGCTGCGGACAGCCTTCCGTGGCCGAACCGCGATTGAGCGTCGCTCGAAGCCTGGACCTACCAGACGCGCGGCCTTGCCGACGCGCCAGAACCAACACCAATACGAGGCTGTTCTCCCGCCCAACTCCCGGAGAAATGGGGTCAAGAAGAGCGCGGAGCTTCGTCCATGGAAATGCGAGTGACTGGACAATCGCCTGGAAGCTTATCCGTTTCGCAACGCGCGGTCAAGAGCGAGATCCTGGTTTCCCATGCGGCTGCGGCCATTGTAAATCTCCGTAAATTGTAAATCTCCGTAAATGCCGCGCCGAAATTCTCTATTTTTGTGCTCTCAGACGGCTCATTTGCGTTCATAATGTGAATATCGACACGGCGGCGTTGACGCTCGTCAAAGAGAAGCATCCGGGGATCGCACCATGAACCGACGACCTCGTAAGAACTGCCGCGCGCGGTGCGAGCAACTCGAGGACCGCAGTTTGCTCTCGATGCTGACTCCTGCCCAGGTGAGACAGGCCTATGGGATGAATGCCAATGAGTTCAGTGCCAACGGGCAGACGATCCAGGGCACCGGAGCCGGGCAGACGATCGCGATCGTGGGCGCTTACCACAATCCGTTTGTCTCCGGCGAGCTCCATGCCTTCGATGCCACGTACGGGCTGTCCAATCCGGCATTGCTCCAGGTGGACCTGGCCGGAGCACAGACAAACATTGGCTGGGCCGAGGAAGAGGCGCTCGATGTCGAATGGAGCCACGTGATGGCGCCGGGAGCCTCGATCATCGTCGTCGAGGCCACCTCGGACAATACGAGCGACCTGATGAACGCGGTGAACCTCGCCCGCAAGCTGCCCGGCGTTTCGGTTGTGTCGATGAGCTGGGGAGGCAGCGAGTTCCGGGGCCAGACCACTTATGACCCGTTCTTCACGACCCCGGCCGGGCACAACGGGGTGACCTTCGTGACGGCCAGCGGAGATAATGGATCAAAGTATGGCGCGGAATGGCCGGCATCGTCGCCGAACGTCGTGGGCGTCGGCGGCACCACGCTCTGGGTCGACGCCGCGGGCAACACCCTGCTTGAAACAGCATGGTCGGGCAGCGGGGGTGGATTCAGCGTGCTCGAGCACGAGCCCGGCTACCAGAGGACGGTTCAGCGCAAGGGTCGCCGGTCGACCCCCGACGTCGCGATGGTTGCCGACCCTAACACGGGAGTCCCTGTCCTGGTGCTCGACCCATCGACCGGCCAGGTCTCCTGGGGGATCTACGGCGGTACCAGCCTCTCGACCCAGTTGTTCGGCGGCCTGGTCGCCGTCGCTGACCAGGGCCGAGCCCTTGCCGGCCTGGGAACCCTGGACGGCGCCACCCAGACCCTCCCCCTGCTCTACTCGGTCTCTTCGGCCGACTTTCGCGATATAACCGCCGGCTCGAACGGCCACCGCGCAACATGCGGCTATGACCTGGCCACGGGACTGGGAAGTCCCCAGGGCGCCTTGCTCGTGAGCGACCTGAGCAGCCCCAACGTTCATGCCACCGTTCGAACCGCGTTATCCGGAACCAAGGCCCGAGCGTCGGCCAAGTCCGCGGCCCGGCCAAGAATCAGCGATCCGGCAATGCACGTGACGATCGAACGCATCAGCCTGGCCATGCCCGCCAGTTCACGGCTCTCCGACACGGCACGGCCTGGATCCGCGGCGGCTCAATCCGAATCTTCCAGCGGCACGTTCCAGTAGGCATCGCTGAGGAACCGTGACCACGAGGCGATGCGGATGGATGAGGCGTCGTACAGAGGCTTCCAGGCTGGACGGAGCGGAGTTCTGCGCAGCTTCATGCTGGCCTGTTCCGGCGTACGGTTGGCTTTCCGGGCATTGCAGGCGACACAAGCTAGAGCGCAGTTCTCCCAGGTGGTCTGACCCCCCTGGGCGCGTGGGACGACGTGATCGATGGTCAATTCCGCCGTGCCCGGCCGGCTGCCGCAATACTGGCAGGTGGAATGGTCGCGCTTGAAGAGGTTGCGACGGCTGAACGTGACTGCATTGTAACGCGGCCGATCGTGCCGGGTCAGGGTCAGGACCTCGGGGACTCGCAGGCGAAACCTCACCGTGCGGATGAACAGCTCTCCATCCTGTGGCGTCAGCTTTGCCCAGTCGGCCCACGAGTAGAGCTGGAAGTTGTCGGGATCGATCACGTGGGCGGCGTGGTTCCAGAGCAAGACCAGCGACCGCGCCACTGTGGCCACGTGAACGGGCTGCCAATGGCGGTTCAGCACCAGTGTCGGTCGTTGCAGAATGCTCACACCCATGATGTACGAACTCCCCGCCCTATCCGGTCTCTCCCTGGCGTGGGAACTTCGGCTGGAAAGTCGGCAAAGACTCCGCTTGTGCTATCATAACCAACTGCTACCAGCAGACGGCAACCGAGTTCCCGGGAAATCCGGCACAAATGAGGGGAAGTTGATAGAGTTAGAGTGGAAGTGTTAAGGTGGCAGAGATCGGCGACCTGCCGGGTTGGAGCGAATGGCCGGGGAGCGCGTGCAGTTCATGAGAGCCGAAATCGTCGCGATCGGCAGCGAGCTCGTCAGCGGTCAGGGGCTCGATACCAACAGCCAGTGGCTGAGCCGCGCGCTGGAAGCGCATGGCATTCCGGTGGCTTTCCACACGACCATTGGCGATCAGCTCGACGACCATGTCTCGACATTCCGGATCGCGGCCGGCCGGGCCGAGCTGGTGATCATGACGGGTGGGCTAGGACCAACCCAGGACGACCTGACCCGCGAGGCGCTGGCCGCGACTGCCCAGGTTTCGTTACGGGAAGATCCCGGCTCGCTCGAAGCCATCCGGAGGATGTTCGCCCGGCGGAACCGGCCGATGGCTGATCGAAACAAGGTTCAGGCCCTTTTTCCCCAGGGCGCCGAGCCTTTACCGAATCGCGTCGGTACGGCCCCGGGAATCTGGATGGAGCTGGGCCCGACGACGTTCGCCTGTCTGCCCGGCATCCCTTCCGAGATGAAGGTGATGTTTCATGAGCACGTCTTGCCCCGGCTGCGTCGGCGAGGCTGGATCAACCGGAGCATCATCGAGCGCAAGATCAACCTGTTCGGCCGCGGCGAGTCCGACATCGAGGCTGATGCGCTCGACCTGACGGCCCGTGGCCGCGTGCCCGAGGTTGGCATCACGGCTCACGATGCGACGATCAGCTTGCGGATCCGCGGCGAAGGAGCCAACGAGGAAGAAGCCTTGCGCCAGACCGAGGCAACCGCCGCACTCATCCACCAGCGTTTCGGCAGCATGGTGCTGGGCGAGGGTGCGATCGACGTGTCCGAAGCGGTCGTCGCGCAGCTCGAGCGAACCCGTGCGACACTGGCGACGGCCGAATCCTGCACCGGCGGCCTGATTGCTCACCTCATCACCGCCATTGCCGGTGTGAGCCCGTTTTACCTGGGAGGCGTGGTCAGCTACTCCAATGTGGCCAAGGCCACGCTGCTCGATGTGCCTTCTGAACTGATGGAATCCTACGGGGCGGTCAGCCCGGAGGTTGCCGCGGCCATGGCCCGTGGCGCCCGTGCCCGCCTGGGCGCCGATATCTCCATCAGTGCGACCGGCGTTGCCGGCCCGAGCGGGGGATCGGACGAGAAGCCCGTGGGCCTGGTGTACCTCGGGCTGGCGACTGCGGCGGGCGTCCAGACCCGGCGGCTTGACATCGGCCCGGAACAGCCCCGCGACATCATCCAGCGCCGGTCCGCCAAGATCGCCCTCAACTGGGTTCGCCTCACCCTGCGGTCCTGGCCGGACCGAACGCCGTGAGCCAGAATGATGGGCCAACGGCACCAGCATTCCCTCGCGGAGCGTCCAACCTCGCCAAAGGCGGACGGTGGCCGGGTGATGTTCGCGGTTCCAGAGCGTGGCCCGGTCGAGGATCTTGAGACGGTGAGCCTCATCGGCGCGAATCGCGTCGCGGAGCAGCTCGGAAAGTTCCCGCTCCGGCGCTGAGGACTTTGCGACGCGCTCGATCTCGACCGCGGTCTGGGGATCGGGCCGGGGCTGGACCGCCAGGGCGTAGAGAGCCCAGAGGCGAAGAACGGGATCCTTGAGCCGGCAGAGCTCGCCGAGACGCTCGCGAGAGATCGCATGTCCCCGCGTCGCCGCGTAGGCCATCGGCCCGGCCAGCGCCAGGCGCAGCCAATCCGGCCAGTCGGGGCTACGCGCCACGGCCGTCACATAGCCTTGAGGGTCTTCGGCCACCAGCTCGGCCCCGATTCCCTCGGCCAGAATGTCGCGGGCGAGCTCGGGAAGTCCCCGGCGCAGGCTCAGGTCCCACAACTGTCTTTGCTCGACCCGAGGATCGTGGCCAAGGCTGAAGGCGGCCTGAATCCGCCGCGCTTCGGGTTCGTGGGCATCGTTCAGCACGTAGATTTTGGCCCAGATGTCGCGTAACGACCACACCCGATAGCCAAACCAGCCCACGAGCGTCACCAGGACGATCAGTCCGAGGATCCCCAGGTAAAACAGGGTTCCGTACTTCTCGCGCTGGCTCCTCGCGGAAGCTTGTGGATTATTGATGATGGGCAACGAGGGAAAGGACGAACGATTGGGTTTGCTGGAATTCATCATCATCCCGAGTTTTTTTCGAGCGGCCGGACCTCCGGGGATGCCCCCGGATTCAGCCGCGACGGTTTTCTGAGTCATTCGCTTTGACCGGGCGATGGAGGAAACCTAGGCTTCTTTACGAAGTCGCCCTGAATCGATGATCTAGCGGGTGGACTCGAATCCCAATTCGTAACCCGCACGTACGACCGCGACAAGGGATGATCCCGGATTCTCTTCGAGGGTTCTCCAATGCTCAACCATTTGTTGCGACTCTACCGGGACGACCAGGCGGCCACTGCTGTCGAATATGCCGTTCTCCTGGCCCTCATCCTCATGGCTGTCATCTCAGCCATCAGTGCCGTGGGAAACAGTACACACGGCATCTGGGCCAATGATGCGAACCAGATCGACACGGCCGTCGGCGGCTCCTGACTCGATGTCGTGTTGAGAAGACCTTCGCTCGCGCTTCAGGCTTGTTTCGCCGGCCGGCGCAGTGTTGATAGGATGAAGGTGCCTAAGCGACCGCCGAGGCGCGGATCATGGCGGATCGCCAGGGCAGTCCATCAGCACCGGCGCTTGTCGTTCATGAAGCTCAAGTGTACGCCCAAGGATTTTCAGGTTGAGGAACTGACGTCCGTCAAGCCGTCGGCCCAGGGGCGTTACAACCTTTATCGCCTGACCAAGCGCGGGCTGGGAACCATCGAGGCCATCGAGGCGATCTGCCGACGGTGGAACCTCTCGAGCCATCGCGTCAGCTACGGCGGTCTCAAGGACCGGCACGCGGAGACCATCCAGTACCTGACGATCCAGGAAGGGCCCGCCCGCGCGCTGCGCGAGACCAGCTTCGAGTTCGAGCCGATCGGGCGGTTGCCGCATCCTTATGGTCCGCAGCACTTCCGGGGCAACCGGTTCCTCGTCGTGGTGCGCGACCTGGACCCGGATCGCGCCTCCCTGGCCGCGGCCCGGCTGCAAGCCGTTTCCTCGGATGGGCTGCCCAATTACTTTGACGATCAGCGCTTCGGCTCGGTGGGTTTTTCCGGTGAGTTCATTGGCCAGGCCTGGTTGAAAGGAGAACACGAGCGAGCCCTCTGGCTGGCGATCGCCGAGCCCAACCCGTTCGATCGCTCGGGCGACAAGTCGCAGAAGGCCATCCTGCGGGAATGCTGGGGCCGGTGGGGCGAGGCCAAGGCCACGCTGGAGCGGTCATCGACGCGGAGCATCGTCACGTACCTTGTCGATCATCCGACCGACTACCGCGGAGCCTTCGCGCGGCTCAAACGAGAGCTGCGCTCGCTCTATTTCTCGGCGTTCCAGAGCCATCTCTGGAACCTCCTGCTGTCACGCTGGATCGAGAGCAACACCCAGCCCGACCAGCGCGTGATGGTCGATATGAAGGTCGCGATCCTGGCATTTCCGCGTGACCTCCAACCCCGGCAGCGACGCAGCCTCGAGGCGTTGCCCCTGCCCCTGCCCTCGGCCCGGACGCCGCTTCCTGACCAGCCGCTCGGCCCCCTGATCGGGCAAGTCCTCGAACCGTTTCAGCTCTCCTGGAACGATCTGCGGGTGCGCCACCTGAAGGACGTCTTCCTCTCCAAGGGCACTCGACTTCCGCTGGTGTCTCCCGAGAACCTCGACTTCTCGCTGCTCGCCGATGAGTTGCATGCCGGCCGGCATGCACTGAAGATGGCGTTCGAGCTGGGGAAGGGATCGTACGCGACGATCCTGGTCAAGCGGATCATCGACGTGGCGGATCAGGGCAATGAAGATTGACGTTCTCTACGAAGACAATCATTGCCTGGTCGTCAACAAGCCCGCGGGACTGCTCTCCCAGGCTGACGCGACAGGAGACCCGTGCCTGGTCTCGTGGGCCCGTGACTACCTGAAAGCGCGCTATCAGAAGCCGGGCAACGTCTATGTCGGGCTGGTCCACCGACTGGACCGTCCCACGTCGGGCGTCCTCTTGCTGGCCCGCACGAGCAAGGCGGCAAGCCGTCTTTCGGACCAGTTCCGATCCGGCAAGATTTCCAAGACCTACTGGGCCATCGTCGAGGGACAGCCGGAACTGCTCGAGGGCCAGTGGGATGACCTCCTGGAGAAGGACCGGCGACTCAACCGGGTTCGCCTGCTCGACGAGCCATCCCAAGAAGGGCAGTTGGCCCGGCTGCACTATCGAGTCGTGAAATGCGGAGGGGGGTTGTGCAAGCTCGAGCTGCGTCCGGCCACCGGCCGCAGTCATCAGTTGCGAGTTCAACTTGCCGGACGAGGGCTGCCGATCGTGGGGGACCGCAAGTATGGAGCGGCGACCCTGCTCGAGGCTGAGGACGGGCAGCGCCGGATCGCGCTGCACGCGCGTGGGCTGAGCTTCACGCATCCAACTCGCGCGGAAGTGATTTCAATCGTCGCGCCGGTGCCGGCAGACTGGCCAGAGTCCGCGCCAGGATGGTGGGAACAACGGAGCGGCTCCAGTAAGCCAGAGGGAAGGCGAGCCCCGTGATCGCGATGGCCGCGAACGGGTGCCAGGCGGTGGTATCAAAAGGCGCGGGGGGAGCCGTAGAAGGGGCGGGAGACAACGCGGGAGCAAGCGCGGTGGGCCCCGTAAATGTCTGCGAACGGACGGGTTGAGGCGCCGGTTCCACGGTCTTTTGCGGATCCGCCATGCTGACGGGCCCGGGCGCATCGAGCGCCTGCGACCGCAGGTTGCCCAGGCGTTCGAGGTAATTCCTGGCCGCCGACCAGTAGTCTGGGCTTTTCAGCCCGAGGTCCTCGGCCTCGCGGCGCGCGATCTCGGTGTTGACCCGGTCGACGGCGACCCGCCGGATGTACCAAAGAGTGCCGGCGCGCGTTCCGTCGGAGTCGAAGAAGTAGAGTGGACGGGCTTCGCCCATGGCGAGCTCGAAGTTGAAGCGGGCCACGTGCGCGCGGTCGATGGACTCGAGGTTGACAGGCAGCGCTATGTAGCGAAGACCACGCTTTGTGGCCTCGCCGATGAACGGGAGGTCGGTCTCGGAGGATTCACGGAGATCGACCAGGGTCTTGTAGCCCTTCTCGGTCAGCCAGTCCAGACCGGCCGCGGAGGGTAGGCTGCCGGCCGCGAGTTTGAGATCGACCGCGACGAACCGGGAGATGCCGGGCGCCCCTCCCGCCGATGAGGCGGATTCGGGCGCCGGCATGGCCGTTCCTGTGAGGGCCAGGTCGGGCTCGCGGGACGAGCGACCACTGAGATGGTCGCTCGCCGGGGCCGGGGCCGGACTCTGAGGTTTCCGCTGGGCCGGCGGAGCTACCGGGGGAGTCGTGGCCTTCTCGGTGACGTCGCTGGGCAAGTCCAGCGGCGGCAGATGATCGAGCACGCTCTCGCTGTTACCTTTGCCGTCGCCGGCGAGCGGCGATGATGTGTCACGAGTCACTACGCGTGAGGACTCCTGTGCCGACCGAGCGGCCGGCACAGGTGTCGAGATCAACGTGTGGGCCAGGTTATCGCCACGAGAACTGTTCGATCGCGTATCGGGACGAAAGGTTTCGTAGCTCGAACTGGACTTGGTGCTTCCCGTGCTGCCCGTACTGCCCGTGCTGGAGGGCAACCGTCTGACCGCTCCGGAGGGCTCTGGTCCCGGAGCTGCCCGAGGAGGGATCGCGTCGAGAGTTGACGGGGCTTCCGGTGAGGGGACATTCAAGGGAGGCGCCGCGCCGGGAGCGATCGTGGCGCCGGGAGCGATCGTGGCGCCCGGAACGATGACCGGAGCGCCGGTCACTCCGACGGGTACTCCACTCGGAACGCACCCTCCCTCCGCCACGACTTCGGAGCCGCAACAGCCGCCGCGATCACGACGGAACGGACGCGTGATGAAGCTCGTGGTGCGGCCGATAAAGCCGCTAAAGGCGCACGGACTGCACGGGTCTGACTGACAGCCGGTCTCCAGCAGACTGGTGGCAATCAAGAACCCAAGCAAGGCAAGCCGACGGCCATGTCCGCCGGGCAGGCCTGGCTTCCTGCGGTTGACTCCGCGGGTACGAAACCATTGCAAGTGGAACATCTGAGTTTTCTCCCGTATTCCGGCATCCCTCCGCGAATCGAAACAGTCGCGGCTTCTGGACATGTGTCCCGGCCCCGGCGGCTCCGGCACGCCGGGGATGCGTGCGAAAGCATTGGTCTGGACCCGCAAGCGCCACGACGACCTGCTGACAGACTTCGCGCCCGGCCGGGAAACCCGGTGCGGAAGAAGAAGGTGCCAGAGGTCGGAGAAAAAGACGCGCATCGGGATGCTCGGGGTGCCTACTCAAGGGGATCGTTGAAACTTCCCGGACGCGACGAGAGGGATCGAGGCCCTGGAAGGCCCAACCGGCCAGCCCAGGCACCGCCAAAGGCAGCTCCAAAGGACCGGCAAAGATCGCCCGGACAAACGGCCCTTTCGACGCAAGTGTGTGCAACCGAGGTCGACAACCCAGGTCAATCTGGGCCGTCGATGAAACTTAGCCGACGATCGGATGGTTGCCAAAGATTCGAGCGAGTTTCTAGAATGAGCCCCAAAGTCCATGTCGTGCAGTCGTTAAACTTTCCCAGGATTGAACACGGAAACCAGGCGACGATGCCGGCTCAACAATCTCTGCGAACGGCAAACTCGCCAAGGACGGCATGGTCGCTCTGGCGTGGCGGCGTCGTGATCGGTCTGCTCGCCGCGGGCCTCTTCGCTCTTGGCCTGGGCGACGCGCCGTTCGTCGATGAGTATGCTTACATCACGCAGTCCTATCAGCCCGATCTCGTATTCTCTGGTCGGAGGAACGACGCCACCTGGCTCGACGGGCTGGGATATGACCTTGTTCCCTTGCCCAAGTTCTGGATCAATCTCGCATTCCGCGCAGCCGGGATTCCTCGTCCTTCGCCATGGGACGCCCTCGCCTGGTACGAGAACACATCCCATCGATGGGGGACCGAGCGCGAGCTGCTCATCGCGCGGCTGCCCTCGATCGTTCTAGGGGCTGTCGGCTGCGTGGCGATCTTTGCCATTGGCACGATCCTTCGTGACGAGCGAACGGGCGCGATCGCGTCGTTCCTGCTGGCGATCAATCCCCTCTACAGTCTGCACGCCCACCGTGCCATGTCCGAAGCCGGTTGTGAGGCGTTCTTGCTGGTCGCCGTTGCCCTGGGACTCTTGGCCTGGAAATCCTTGCTCTCGCGTGGACCCATCGCTCCGAACCTGCTGCTCTTGATCGCGGCTGGATGCTCCGCGAGCCTGTCGATTCTGTCCAAGTTCAACGGCATCCTGGCGCTGCTTTCACTGGTCGGCTGGACCTGCCTGGCCCTGGCATTGCCAGGCATGCCTCGCGCCGCCAAACTTGGACTGTGCGCCGGGACCGGCGGTGCGATCATGACGGCCTGGGCGGTCTTCGTCGCCCTCAACCCGTTCATGACGGCTCATCCTGCCAGGCACCTGCCGGCGCAGCTTCGGGCCATCGATGAGCTGAGCGCCTGGCAACGATTTCGTTTCCTGGTCGAGCACCGCGGCCACGTCTCCAGCGACCAGCAAGGCATGTTCGCGCACAATGCGCTGCACGGCCTGTCCGACAGGGCCGGCGTGGTCCTGGTTCAGGGGTTCGGCCGATTCGGACCGCTCGGTCCCCGCAAGTCCGTTTCGACCCGCCGCTACGACCTGCGCCAGGACTGGGGTGCGTTGCTCTGGCTGCCATTGGTGCTGGCCGGCGTGATCTCTGCGATCCGGCTGGGAAAGCGACAGCATCGGCAATCCCAGGCCCCCACGGGGTGGGCCCTGGTCGTCTGGTCGGCTCTGGCCCTGCTCGTGGTCACAGTCTATCTGCCCATGGCGTGGGACCGCTACCAGTTGCCGATCCAGGCGCCGGCCGCCCTGCTCACGGCGCTGCCGCTGGCCAGCGCTACGACAGCGCTGCGAACGTGGATCACCCGTCCTTCCCAGAGGCGCTGATGCGATCGCCCTGGCTTCGTGTCGAGTGGTCGGTTTTCGTCCTGCTGGTGGGCAGTTATGCCTTCTTCTGGCATTCGCGCGATTGGAACACCGCCAGCCGCCTGATCCTGACCTATGCCATGGCTGACCGCGGCACTGTTTGTCTGGACGGACTTGACCGGCAAACTGGTGACATTGCCCTTTTCCAGGGCCATTACTATTGCGACAAGCTGCCCGGATTCTCACTCCTGGCGATGGCTCCTTACCGTCTCGCCCGGGCGGTCGTCGGCTTTCCCGCCCACCCACTGAAATCGGCGGCCAAGGACTACTGGCCGGCCGACTACTGGGTCACGCTGGGTACCTCGGGGTTGTTCACGGCCATGACGGCGGTACTGCTCGTGCGGCTCGCGCGCGACCTGGGCTGTTTGCCGCGCCGCGCTGCGCTCGTGGGACTGGCCTACGGACTGGCCACGCCGGCCTTCGTTTACGCGACGCTCGCCTACGGTCATCAGCTCTCCGCGTTCGCCCTCACCGCCTCGTTTTACTTGCTCTACAAGCGAGGCACCGGCAGAGATGCGGCCCGTCTTGTGGCGGCTGGATTTCTGGCGGCCTACGCCGCGGTCACCGAGCTTCAGGTCGGCCCGGCCTCGGCGATTCTGGGGCTTTACTTCCTGGTTCAATGCCTTCGATGGCGCCGCGGGCCCGACGCTCTGGCCTGCTTCGCAATCGGGGCGGCCGTGCCCAGCTTGATCCTGCTGGCCTACAACATGCTCGCGTTCGGCTCGCCGTGGGAAATGGGTTATTTTCATCACGCCACGGCCCGGTTTGCGAAGGTCCACAATCGCCAGAACCCGCTGGGACTGAGGATGCCGGACCCGACCTTGGTGGTTCCACTGCTCTGGGGCGAGTATCGCGGCCTGCTCTTCTATGCTCCCATCCTTGTCCTGGCTTTCCCCGGATGGTTGGTGCTTGCGGCGCGCAGGCGATTCGACATGGCTGCCGTGTCATTGGCGATCGCCGCGGCCGTCTTCGTCGTGAACCTCAGCTACCCCGAATGGACGGGGGGCTGGTCAACCGGGCCTCGCCTGCTGGTCCCGCTGCTGCCTTTCGCCATGATTCCCGTCGCGGCCGTCTTGGCCGGCCGGGGCCGCTGGTCCTGCCTTGCCGCCTGGCTGGCAACGGCACTGGCAATTGCCGGCGGGGTCTTGATACTGCTTTTCCAGGGGGTGGGGGCCAGGATCCCCCAGGACGTGGATGCGCCGTTGCGGGCCATCGTCTGGCCACTCTGGACAGGCCGCGCAGCGCCACCAACGTGGTGGACCGGCCAGCGCTTCACAGCCAGCGTGGTTGCCTTGCTGGCACGCGACTGGGAGGTACGACTGCGGGCAAGCCGGCAAGCGATCCAGTTCTTGCCCTTGGTGGTCGCGCAATTCCTGGCGATCGTCGCCATCTACTGGACCACGCGCGAAGGCTCGCCTGGTCCAGGCTCCGCGCTCCTAGACCTGGGTGTTGATGAGAAGCAGAAGAGCGGTCGTTCCGATCAGGATGCCTAGGATCCAGAGGCAGAGCCGAACCGCGTGGGTCCAGATACGGGGCCATGACTCGTGGCGCGAGGCCGAGTAGACCAGGCTGATCGCAACCACCAGGGGAAGAACCAACCAGTAGCAATTCGCAGGTGCCATGGTCATGTGGAACCTCGGGCCTTGACCGCCTCGCCCGCGGAGAGCGCGCTCACAATCGCAGTAGCATCGCCTGGGTTCTCTGCGTCGAGATACGCAGGCCCTTCGAACGCGTCGTAGATGGCTAGAATGTTCAGGAGCCCCGCGACGGTCGTGTAGATCGTGCCGATCTCAACCAGCTTGCTGAGTCGAGGCTGAAGCCCGTTCAGGACATTCTGCGGCGGCTCCGCCATGAACCCCCAGAACAGAGGGTTCTGATCGGGGGCGAGGTAATGAATTGTTCCCTGGATCAAGGCGGGCAGCGCAGGCAAACCTACGAAGAACTGACCCAGGTAGTAGAGGCAGAACTTCTCGGGATTGTTGAGCGGGTTGACCCACCGCCAGTAAACGATCTTGCCTTCTCCGAGCAGGAAGCCTGTCAGATAGAGGCTGAGAATGCAAATCGCGTAAAGCCAGCCCTTGCCGGTCCGACCCTGGTAAAAGTGGCCGAGGCCCGGAACCAGCCAGGCCAGAAAAGCGGCCCGATAGGGACGTCGCAGGAGAACCGTCGCTTGGCTCATGAGGGGAGACTTTGGCTAGAACAACACGGGATGAACGCAGAACCATCTCTCGTGATGCTAGCACGAACCCGGGGCGGGAATCTACCCCGAGCCTGGTACCACAGACGCTCTGCAAGTGCGGCCCTTCGACCGGAAGTTCAGGCGCAAGCTCATCCCCGAAAAGCATGTTCCGTCGGTTGATGGCACTCGCCGAGCACACCTTCGACAACGTCCGAGGAGATGGCCTCCAGCCCTCGGTATGCACCGGCCATGAGACAGAGAGAGGCTAGGCGATCCAGTCCACTTGGGCTGCCGCGGGAGTGGACATGCAGCCGGGTCACGGCGCGCTGGCTGAAAATCGATTCGCGGCAGCCGGCCGCGGCCAGCTTGGCCGTAAGGTACGTCTCTGCCTCCGAACATGAGAGCGATCTCAAGCCGACGGCCAGTGTCCACGACTGGAAAGACAGGCCGCCCTCATGGCTCTCTTCGCCCAAGACGAGCAAGACGGTCACCCTGCCGCCTGCCGACGCACCAATCTGTTCAAGCCGGCGCAGGTCATCGCCCGCGCCGGCGGTGATCAGCGACGCACAGTCATCAACGGCTAGCACGACCTGAAATCCTTGTACGGCACAGCCACGGACTGCTTGCTCGAGTGCAATCCAGGCGGCGCCGCGGGTCGCCGAACCCAACCTGCGCGATCCCAGCTTCTCGGCCAGCCGGGAGTACAAATGCCCGCCCTCCATCGGGTTGCTCGTCATGGCGAAACGACGGCAAGGGTCTCTCACCTCGGCGAGTGCACGGCCGAGCACCAGGGTCTTGCCCGTCCCGGCCGGCGCGCTCAACACCGCGAGCCGATGCCCGGCCTCGATGGTATGAACCAGCCGCGCGACGGCCTCCTCATGTCCCGGCACAGGTACATAGGGGCCACCGCGCTCGACAAAGGGATCTCGGTTCAGTCCCCAGTGAACGATCCAATCCACGCGAGCACCTCCGGAGAGCTGCCAGGCCAGCCGGCGACACGGGGCACTTCACTCCGTAAACGCCGGACCCGCGCATCGCGTACTGTCCTTACAATCGGATAAGATACGCCTCGATCTTTGGTCTGAGCCGGAGCCGATCGTGTCCCAGAGATTCTACTGTCCAGATCCCCCGCGGGACGGCCGCTACCAGCTTCCGACCGATGAGGCCCGTCACCTGGCGCGAGTTTGCCGCCACGTGCCCGGAGACCGTGTGGAAATCTTTGACGGAAAGGGATTCGCAACCACTGCGCTGATAGTCGAGATCAGCAAAGACTCGGCAGTGCTCGTCGCCCAAGGCTTGCCTATACATGAGCTTACATCCCCCTGCTCGCTGACTCTCGCCACTGCGATTCCCAAGGGTGATCGATTCGACTGGCTGGTCGAGAAAGCCACGGAGCTTGGTATCACCCGGCTCATTCCCCTGGTGACCGAGCACTCGGTCGTCGATCCTCGTGATTCGAAGCTCGCTCGCCTGAGACGGACAATCATCGAAGCATCGAAGCAATCGAGACGTAATCGATTGATGGTTCTGGATTCGCCCCTGAGCTGGGTTGACCTGGTGCGGTCGGCACACCAGGCGGTGCGTCTCCTGGCCCGGCCCAGCGGCCTGCCGCCCGGCCGCTGGCCCCGGCTCGACGGGCGGCGGGATGCGGTTCTTGCCGTCGGTCCCGAGGGCGGGTTCAGCCCTGGAGAAGAAGATCTGGCCCTGGCTGCCGGCTGGCATCCCATTCGCCTGAGCACCCATATTTTGCGCGTCGAGACCGCTGGACTGGCCGGGGCCGCGGCGATCCTGGCCCGGTGTGAGGAGCGAGCCGTCGATGAACTGGACTGAGATCGCCTGGACGCTCTTGCTGGGCGGCTGTGCGGGCGTCTTGAGCGGAATGTTCGGGATCGGCGGCGGGCTCGTGATCGTGCCGGCGCTGATCGTGTTGTGGAACCTCGACCCCAAGACCGCGGTGGGCACGTCGCTCTTCGCTCTGCTGCTGCCGACGGGATTGCTGGGAGTGCTCGAATACTGGCGGCGGGGCGAGCTGAGGTTCGTGCCCGGGCTGCTGATCGCCTTCGGCATATTCTGCGGCGCCTACCTCGGAGCGCGGATCACCGGCAGTATGTCTGCCTCGACCATGAAACGTGTTTACGCGGTCTTTCTGATTGCCGTTGCGATCTACTTCCTCTGGACCAGCTCCCCGCGGTCGAAGAAGACGCCGAGCCAGCCACGGCCAGTACCGCAGCGCCAGCTTGCCGACCTGGACCCGGGCTCTCAGCCAGTCCACTGACCGCCTGACTTATCCTGGTAAATCGACCAGACAAAGCCATCGGGGTCGCGGAGGGCGAATTCGCGCCAGCCCCAGGGCTGGTCGGTCGGCTCGCCGGAAAGGCTCAGAATCGCCCCCTCGTCCATGCAGTGCTGGTAGAACGCGTCGACGTCGTCCACCTGGATCTGGAGGTGAATTCCCACTCCCAGCCGCGTGTCGGCGAACTCTTCCGCGTGCGCCTCCTGAGGGTGGATCATCAGAGTGAAGTCATCCAGCCGCAGGATGGCCAGACTGAACGGTGCTCCTTCATGCTCGGCATGAACCTGAAGCACCTCGGCGCCGACGACTTCGTTGTAGAAATCGAGCGACCGGCGAACGTCCTTGACGTACAGGAAGACGCTCGTGACTGTGGCCGCCATTCGCCCCCCCTCTCAACCTCGATTCCACGAGAACTGCCCCGATTTTTCGGGAGGATACACTTAACCCAGGATCATGACAATCGTAACCGCGAAAGCGACCACAATGAAACCGTTCGTTCCATTTGGCAGATCACGCTGTTCGCGATAGACTAAACCGACAATTCGCATTTGGGTATACATGAAGCAAGTAACATTCCCATCTTTACTCTTTTGCCTCACTTCACGCTGCTGGCTTGGCCCGCAGCGGACGACCGGTGTACGTCCACTGGAACCGTTTGGCGAACACCCGATTGAAGTAAGCGATGAAGTTCAACAGTTTATCACGCAAATCTTTCACCGATGTGAACGAACCACGTCGGATCACCTTCCGCAGTACCCGTTCATGAGGTGGCGTAGGTGAGATTTACCAATCTCGATAGCTGGTCAGTTTGCCGGCAGCAAGGAAGGGACCTTCCGGCCTCTCAAGTGCGCCTCGAAGCACGAACTGAGATAGTCCAACACGTTGCGCTTCTGCTGTCGGCAGGTGGCGACCACCGTCAGCATCCGCTCCACAAACCGGCAGCCATCGCTACTGTCCGTCGCTCCACTGATCCGGCGCCAGATCACGGCATGTCACAGCGCGCGTTCCGGCCCGTTGTTCGTCAGCTCGATCCCCTCGACGCGCACGCAGGTCCACAGACCTTCTTCCACTTTGAGGATCTCAAAGCATGTCGCGGCCGTCTTGGCGCAACCGCAACTCTGGCCACTTTCCAGCGCGGCCTTGACCAAGTGGCGCAAGCGGCGGACGATCGTGCGGTTCATGGTGCTGTTGCTGGACCGGTACTGGAAGCAGGAGCGTAGGAACCGGAGCCGGTGGCAAGACGAGATCCCACCTGAGCCACGCAACCGGTCATCTCCGAAAGAAAAGCCGGTGAAGCGGGTTGCGTGAGGGGGCAGACTCAGCCGGGATCAGCGAGAAGTGTCCAAGAATCGATGATTTGACAACGACGCTGCGGGATGTTTGGAAAGTGGAAAGTAGACTCTAGTTGAGACGCCAGCACACGGTCGTTTCGTCTCCGGACCTCATCCCTTTCGGACCGGTGTTAGACTCCCCGGCACATTGGCTTAGCCTACTCTCCGCAACTTCTACTTAGACGCAAGGACCGATTCTGGGTTTCGCAAGCCTGTAGAGATGCTCCTTGGATCATCGATCGAGGCGGCAGGACCCTTCAGCATCTTACAAAGCTCACCCAGTACCTCGGCGTCGTCGGTCTCGTAATCGACCGGAACGGTGAGTATTTCAGCCGTCCTCTCGTTTTGGCAGTCATCGTTCTGGAGCCTGGGATCAAGGAAAACGACCCAGGTATTCCGTGGATTCCTCACATCAGCCGCCAGAATGATCTCAGCGTTCCTGATCAATTGCTGGAACTCTGGATTGGCCGCTCTCACCCGTAGCAGTCCCCTCGGAAGAAAAGGCAACTCGTGCCCGATTGACATGGCTGCACCCTCGTTTTGAATGCGGAATAGGTCAGCGAAGCTGAGGCTCTTCAGTATTCGCCTGTTATCATCCCTCGAACTGAACGTAATCTTCCTCGTGATGTTCAGCCCTGGCTTCCAGAGTGTCACAGACCAGACCGGCAACCAGCCAGCGAAGAGGAACGTGCTGCTCTTGAGCTGTCTTCCGTAGATGGCTCAGCAGATCATCTGATAAGGTAACTTGAACTTGCGGTGAACAGTTCATGGCCTTTCCTCCGAGTCCGTCCGGTATTGCGGCATCGACGGAATCGGGCTCAGAGATGAACCATCGACTGGCGTCATGACTCTTCATCGAGTCTTTCATTGGTGCCTCCTCGAACAGGTATCCAGACCAAAGGCTAGAACGAGCCCACATCGGCACGATCGGTCGCAAGCATGCAAACGGTGTTTACTTTAGCGACTAGGAATGAAAAAGCAAAGGAAAAACTTCGGGAATTTCAAATCCGCTTAAGTAAATTTACTGCGTGGACTTAGACCTGCGCCTTCGTTACCGATGCTGCTTCCGTAGCATTCTCCCCAGATGGCGAGAGCCTGTTTTCCGGCGGTGATTGTGAAGGAAGACTCCACCATCCGGCTCTCTCGAACGAGGCTCAGCAGCGCCCAACAATGAGGACCAGAATGTCGCCTTCACCGTGGACGGGAATCAACTTGCCACCTCCAGCTTGGGCATCGTAAGGCTCTGGGATGTGGGGACGGGCAGGCTCCTCGGTGGCTGGAGCGGCACCACCGAGAACTTCGTGAGGATTGGACACTCGCTGTTTGCTCTGACAGTCGGCTGGCTCGGTGGACAACTCTCTTGTCGCCTCCGCGACGTGTTAGCGGCGTGCGAGGCGACCCCTGAAAGCCACTCTCCTGGATGGGCTCGCCTCGTCTTGCGATGGGGCGGGCGGGGGTTTCACTTCAGTCGGTTCTTCCCTTTCCGGGATACCAACCGGCACGATGCGAATTCCACCTCCCCGCTTGGGACAGACACGTATGGTCCCATTTAGGATCTCTTGCCGGATGAGTTCCTGGACATCGGGCAGGTGAGCGTTAGATTCGAGTTCCCGCCAGCGGGCTTCGTCTGTTGGGTGAATCATCGGTTTGTCCTATCGACGAGCAGGTGGTAACGACATCGTACCACGGAGTTCGCTCGGCACTCCTCCAGAGCAGATAACCTCCGTTGAGGATACACAGAGCATTCAACAGTTGGAAAGCATGAAAATCAAAGAATCCTAGAAATGTCGGCACAAGCTTTTATAAAGCCCAACGGCTGCTTATTCATGCTCAGAAACAAGAGCCATGATCGTGGAGGAAGAAGGGACTGGAGGGCGTCGATGCAGAGAACATGGCATTTTCCTGGAATCCCTGAGCGATTTAAGATCGTCGTTGGCGGATTTCATTTCAACGACTCAGGGACCATGCCATGAGGCGCTTTCGTTTCCACATCGGCACCCTCGTGATCCTCGTGCTGCTCCTCGGAGTCGGCTTTGCCGATCTGCGTGAGTCCAATGAGACCTGGGATAGCAGCATCTTCAGCCTTACGCTCGTTGTCCTGCTGACACCTTTCTCCTGCCGGACTGCCTGCACCGGAGGGCAGCCGCGCTTCAGTGGTCAACATCCTCGAATTCCGGCTGGGACGAGTCCCGAGGCGAGTCCTGCTGGATCGGGTTTTCCCCGGCTCAGAACTCGTGTCGCGCGACGACGACCAGACCCGCCTTCTCGAGCCGGCTGGCGATCACCGGCCAGTGCCGGCGGTAACTGTGACCATCCATCGTGTGCTGGCACTCGATCGTGTCGCGATCGAACCGGCCGACTACCCTGGCTCCCCCCGGCGCGCGATACAGTGCCCGGCGCACGGCGTTGACACTCCTGGCGCGGACGTAGAATCGCGTTGATTTCGCCGATGACCTATCTAGGGCGGCTTCGTCTTTGTTATTCTCGATCATTATGAGCCATTTCTTCCCAGGACCCCCGCTGGCTGAGACGTAAGCATGACCGATCCTCCCAGCAACATCCGAGCCCTCCAGAGTGAACAGGTCCTGGAAGTGACCTGGCCCGACTCTCACGTCGACCGCTTTCCCTACCTGCTCCTGCGCGCCGAATGCCCGTGCGCAAGCTGCCGCGACGAGTGGACCGGTGAGCGGATCCTCAGGGCTGAATCAATCCGCGCTGACCTGAAGCTCGAGGGCATGGAGCCAATCGGCACCTACGCAGTCCAGCTCGCCTGGAGCGACGGCCACTCGTCGGGGCTTTTTACCTGGGAAACTCTCCGGCAACTTGCCGGCCAGATTCCTGCTTGAACTGAGGCCGTTCGACCCTTGCCGAGCTCCGCCCCCCTGCTCACGGTCGCCCTTCCCACCTGCAACGGCTCGGTTCATCTCGCCGAGACGATACACTCCATTCTGCATCAGGCCTGCGGTCCGTTCGACCTCTTGGTCTGCGACGATCGTTCGGACGACGAAACCGTGCCGCTGGTTCGCGCCCTGACGGGCGAACGCGCGCGTCTGGTTGTCAACCAGCACCGCCTTGGCCTGGCCGGCAACTGGAATCAGTGCATGACCCTCAGCCGGACGCCCTGGGTGAGCATCTTTCACCAGGACGATGTCATGCTGCCGGGACACCTTGCGTCAGTCATCAAGGGGCTTGAGCTGGCGGAGCATGCAGCGACTCAAATCGGCTTGCTCGCTGGTCCCGTAAGAGTGATCGACGAGCACTCCAGCCCGGTTCCTGATTCGGTCGTCGACCCCGGGGGCAAAGTCGTGTCCGGGGTGATGCCCCGCGCTCTGGAGTTCCTGGGCTTTCCACCCGGGGATTTTGCCGAGTTGCTCAGGCAAGAGAATCCACTACGTTGTTCGGCGGTTGTCACGAACCGTGCCGCGCATGCTGATGTCGGCGGGTTTGATCTTTCCTATCGCTATGTGGTCGATTGGGAATTCTGGTACCGGCTGTCGCGCAAGTATGCCGTTTCGTGGAAACTTCACGAAGCCACCGTCCTTGTCCGTTGGCACGCGGCCAGCGAGACCCACCGCTTCAAGACGGGGACTGACGACCTGGAGGAAGCCGCTCGACTTCTGGACTCCATCTTCCAGCAAGAGGATCACAGAAAGCCCGCCTCAGCGAGACGCCGACAGCCGGCGAATCGACGTCTGTGCCGCGCCTTCCTGAACCGATCTCATGAGGCACTTCGTAACGGGCAGGCAGATCTGGCGCGAACCTGCCTCGCTCGCGCGTGGACTCTCTCGTGGGCAGGAGTGATCAGGACCCTTGGTACCGATCCGCGGCTCTGTGCTCAGATGACGACGCTGGCCATGACGCCCCGGCTGGCGAGCCGGTGGTTCGCCCGGTAGCGATGAGCTGCGCCGGTCGACTCTCCTTGTCGCGGCATAACGGCAAGAGTTCGGTCACTGAGCGAGGCGAACCTCCGTCCACTCCCCTCGGCCTTGTGTCCCGGTTGACTCCTGGGCCATAATAGCTTTGTCGTAAGCTTTGCCTGGATTTGCCTTTTCATCGTGGTTGCTTGGACTCAATGGCTCAGGACGTGGTTGCTCCACCCCCCTGCTCTTCGCGCCGCTTTGACGCCAACGCAGCGCCAACGCAGCTTCCCGTGCTGCCGATCGTTCCGCTTGCGCTGCCGCATCTGCCGGCGTCCCGAGCGGAGATGGAGGCGCGGGGCTGGAACGATGTGGACGTCGTCTTCGTGACGGGCGACGCGTACGTCGATCATCCGGCGTTCGCGATGGGCATCCTGGGCCGAGTGCTCGAGGCGGCCGGCTTCCGGGTCGCGATTCTCAGCCAGCCTGACTGGCGCAGCGCAGAGCCCTGGCGACAGTTCGGCCGGCCGCGGCTGTTCTTCGGCATCAGTGCCGGCAACATGGACAGCATGATCAACCACTACACGGCCAACAAGAAGGTGCGCAACGACGATGCGTACAGTCCGGGCGGGCGGATCGGCCTGCGTCCCGACCGGGCGACGATGCCGTATTGTCAGCGTGCCCGCGAGGCCTTTCCCGGAGTGCCGGTCATCGCCGGTGGGGTCGAGGCATCGCTGAGGCGGCTGGCTCACTACGATTACTGGAGCGACACTGTCCGCCGGTCGATCGTGCTCGACGCCAAGGCCGATGTCGTGGTCTTCGGCATGGGCGAGCATCAGATCGTCGAGATCGCCCGACGGCTCGCGGCCGGTGAGACGGTGAAAGACCTGCGCACCATGCGCGGAGTGGCCTTCGCCCTGGGGGCCAGCGAGACGCCTCCGGCCGAGGCGATAGTGCTGCCCTCGTTCGAGGAGGTCAAGGCCGACAAACGGAAGTTCGCCCAGGCAACCAAGGTCATCCACCAGGAGACCAACCCGCTCAACGCGAAGACCCTTGTCCAGTTCCACGATCGCCAGGCGGTCGTCTGCAATCCGCCGGCCCTGCCGATCAGCCAGGAGGACATGGACCGGGTCTATGGCCTGCCTTACACGCGCAAGCCGCACCCGATGTATCGGGGGCAGAAGATCCCGGCCTACGAGGTCGTCAAGGACTCGGTGACGCTCATGCGCGGCTGTTTCGGCGGCTGCACATTCTGCTCGATCACGGCCCACCAGGGTCGGATCATCCAGTCGCGGTCGCAAGAGTCGGTCCTGGCCGAGCTGCGGTCGATGGCTGCGGACGCGACCTTCTCGGGGGTGGTTTCGGACCTGGGCGGACCGACCGCCAACATGTACGAGATGCGGTGCACGCGTCCGGAGGTCGAAGCGAAGTGCAAGCGGCTGTCGTGCGTTCATCCCACGATCTGCAAGCTGCTGGGGACCGACCACGGGCCGCTCGTGGAGCTGATGCGGCAGAGCCGCGAAGTTCCCGGAATCGACAACGTGTTCGTGGCCTCCGGCATCCGCATGGACCTGGCTCAGAAATCGCCGGAGTACATGGAAGAACTTGCCAGACACCATGTCGGCGGGCATCTCAAGGTCGCGCCTGAGCACACCGACGCCAACGT
>JAFAHT010000118.1 GCA_019237095.1 Planctomycetaceae bacterium | reverse complement strand
TGGGCACATGGCCTCATTGAAGTTGCCAAGGGGTCCCAGTTGCTGCTGTCAGCTTTCCCTTATTTCCACGGTCTCAGTACCGTGGCCACATTTGATAAAGGGGCGGCACTAGCTCACAATCACCACATCCCTTGCGTCGGGAGGTTTGGTCGTCCGGCCCAGGGCCTCGATCGTCGATGCCGGACCGAATACAATGTCCTTCAGACAGTCGCAGGTCATCGATGGAGGCTTTGCATCGCTCATGGATGGCCTCCCAATGAGCAAGATGCACGGACCTGGGGAGAAAAGCAACGGGGTTGACACGGTAACCATTGCCACGACGACATGGTCGTGGCCCTATTGAGGCAACGATGAATACGACCCGGACCACCATGATCGAACCAGGGAATCGGATTCGCCTTCCGGCGGAGTGGGCCGAGGCCCTCGGGCTGCAAGACCAGGTCGTTTTGGTCAAGACCGACGAGGGCATCCTGGTCCGTCCCCATCCCAAAGTGACCTGGGACGACGTCTTCGCCAACAGACTCTCCGCCAGGCCTGGAGATGCCGCCACCGCCCCCGAGGTTACGGAGGTGAGCGGAGATGACCTCCTCTTCTAGCCCTCCGCTGCAGTGCGGGCTCGACACGATGATCCTCGTGTACAGCCTGCTGCAAGGGCACCCCGCCGCGACAGCGTGCGAGCAGTTGCTGCGCGCCCACGCCGGCTGGTTCACGTCGCCTTGGGTGCTGTTTGAGGCCAAGGCCGTCCTGACAAAGGTGTACGGCGAAGACCCGGCGCTCGTCACCCAGAAGCTCGCCCAAGTTGCCCACGGTCCCGTTGTGCTCGTCGACCTCGCTCGCACTGATGTCATCACGGTCTTTCAATTGGCGGATACGCATGCCTTGGATCTCACCGACGCCGTCCTGCTATACTTGGTACACAGGCATGGGGCTCGTTTCCTGGCCAGCGATGACCAGCGACTTTCCCTGGTCTGCTCCCAGTTCGGCATCACGCCGCTATCGCCCCTGGACTCCGCCCTCCGTCAGGCGGTCGGCGCTTGGGAAGTCTCCCATGTGCCCCCCATGGGCCTGCCGCGCGTGCTCCGTCGCGTCCACCAGTGGCTGAGCCATTCGCACCCACAAGCTGCTCAAGATTTCTGGTCGCAGACGGGCGGCGGTAGCCATTTACCTTGATCCTTCAACTCACAATCACCACATCCCTTGCGTCGGGTGGTTCGGTCGGGCGGCCCAAAGCCTCGATCTGCTCGGAACAGCGAGCACACAGGGGCACGAAGATCACCTGGTCCATGTCGAGATCGATGATCTCATAAAGCCTTGATTTCAATCGTACCACATCGGTCGCGGTCAGTCTACAAAGGAACACGGAAAATTGCCTTCTAAGGCCAAAATCTTCACAGGTCGATGCGACCTTGCGAAGTCGCTTGGGACTGCTGATGTCGTAGGCGACGAGGTAGGTATCCATAAATGCCACCACGGAATTCCCAGAGGGAAGGGAACCACGAAACACACGAAAATTGGAAATATAGTAACACTTCCTATGTGAACAATTGGATAATTTACTCACGTCGGCTCGCGGGCCAGGCCAACGGGGAGCGAGGGGGTCCTCCAACTCTGGTAGCAGGTCTCTCACAATTCTCTCGTGTGCTTCGTGTATTTCGTGGTTCCATCTACTTATCCCTCCGGATCGATTCTGTGGTGGCGTTTCCCTATCTGACGGTGAAACCGGTGTAGCGGGGGATGTCGCCGCGGATGTAGGCGGCCAGCATCCGGGCCTGGACCTCGAGCATCCGGCCGTAGGTCATGCGATAACCGAAGACCGGGTGGGTCACCTCGGTCGACTTGCGCTGCTCGTAGGCCTTGAAGAAGACTTCCCGGCCCTCGTCGTTGAGCTGGCAGGCGTCGCGCCAGGTCAGGAAATCGGCCGGCGTCAGCATGCCGTTGTTGATCAGGTTCAAGACAACCGAGTCGGCGATGATCGCGCGGAATTCCTCCATCAGGTCAAGGGCCAGCGAGGGCCGGCCGTGGCGGCCGGCATGATAGAAACCCTGATATGGATCAAACCCGACCGTGCATGCGGCCGCGAAGCAGTCCTTGCACAGGAGCGCATAAGCGAAGCTCAGGAGGGCGTTCACCGGGTCGCGGGGCGGACGGCGATTTCGCTTGGTGAAGTCGAACGACTCGCCGGGCGGACGAGTCTTGAGCATCCGGCCGAACTCGCCGAAGTAAAGCGCCGCGGATTGCCCTTCCAGGCCCAGGAGAACACCTTGGTCGGGCGCCTGGTCGACTCGATCCAGCATCTCGGCCATGTCTCGTGCGGCGGGCTCGTCGCTGCCCCGAGCGGGCGCCGGGTCCGGGATGTCCGCCTCTCCATCGGCGGTCTGATCCTTCGCCTGCGAGCGCAGAGAACGCATCAAGAGCGTCCGCTGGTTGGCGATCTTCGCGGCCACGATCGACCGCGACAGGCCGAGCGCGACCGCGGGGTCCGCGAATGCGCGGTACTGATGGGCGCGGAGTGCCACGTTCTTGGGTGGCGACGGCATAACGGAGGCCACGAACTTGCCGTAGCCGGTCAGGTACGAGACCGGGATCTCCTGCTCGGCCAGGATGTGCAGCACCTGGGTCGAGACCTGGACATTGCCGAAGATGACCACTTGCCGGATCGAGGCCATGGGGATCCGGTTGGTCTGCTTGCCGTCGATTGTGACGACCAGGTGCTCGGCGCGGCGGCCGACGTGGGCACCTGGCTCCTGCAGGTAGAGCACTGCCTTCTCGTCGTTCAGGGGGATGACGCGGGTGAGCTCGACCCCGGCGGCACCCTCGCACTCCGACTCCGAAGGCTGTGCCGGCGGCTCGGACTCGGGCCCGGACTGCTGGATCGAATAGAGCGTTTCCTCCGGAAGGCAGATGGTCGCCAGCGAGCAGCCGAAGCAGCGGCGGCGGAGCTCGGGGGGTAGCGGTTCCGGCGGTGTTTCCCGCGAGGAGAGGTCTCGAATCCGGTCGATCGCGGCCAGGGTTGCCTCGCGGAGAGCGGGGCCCAGGGGAACGTCGACCCTGGTCTTGGATCCCACGTAGTACAGGATTCCGCTGGCCACGGTAACCTCGAAAGCCTCCTCGACGAGGAGCCCCTGCGCGCAGAGCTGGACGGCGTCGTTTTGCCAGAAGGTGGGCTCGCCGTGGTCGTCCTTGGGCGCCGCGGACCGCTTGGTCTCCACGGGCCGGATCACTCTATCCTGTTCCTCGAGGACATCGAGCTTGGCGGTGATTCCAAGCTTCTGAGAACTGAGCGCGACACTGCGGGTGCGCAGGGTGTCTCCCTCCTTCCTGGTCCGGCTGGCGAGCGCGGGGTCGTTGACACGCCGGTGCTGGAAGAGACCGTCCTCGACGTACTCGTTGGTCGGCATGACCGCCTCGACATATTCCAGGTAGTAAAGCCGCGGGCAGTAGGTGACCTGGTTCAAGGCGCGAACAGGGATCAATTCCTCCGCGGCTTCGCTCATCGATTGCTCCTTCGCGATCCGGGATCGGCGTATGGATTGCGGGGCTCGTTCGCGTGGTCCCGCGGCCGGGGATGGCGACGACGGGGGCTGGTTAGCGGGTTCTTGCCCGGCGATAGATCCGGCCAACGGCTTTCAGGTCCGAAGTAACCATCGCGATCAGCTCTTCCGGTTCCAGCACCTCGCACTCCGCCCCCCAGTACATCACCCAGCGCTTGATCAAGCCCAGGTCGTTGACGTGGAGTCGGAGGATCAGGCTGCCGTCGGGCTGGGGTTCGACGACCTTGTTACAGGAAGTATAGAATCTATGTTGTGGGCCGGTATCAACGTGCCGTCGGGCTGGGGTTTGACGACCTGGCCCGCATGCCACTGCTTCTCGGCGATCAGGCCGGCATTGGCTCGGGTGAACCGGAGCACGACGTGGAAGTCTCCATCGCCCCGGATCGTGCCGAAGCCTTCCGCCATGTAATCCTTGGCCCTGAAGCCGGCCGGGCGGCAGAAGCACTGCCCCGATTGACGCACCGCCGACACCAGAACCCGAAAGATCTCGGGATCGTAAGTCGTTTGAACGCGAGGCAGGACCGAAAGGCAACCGGTCAGCGCGTCGAGCGGGACCTCGATCGTATCGGGGAAAATTTCGGAGATCTTGGCCAGTGGCCAGTGAATCGAAGAGGCGGAGATGAGGTGGTGGTAGCGGTATCAAGAAAGCGCCGAACGAAGCCAAATCGCTCGGGTGTTAGCCATTGGCAGATTGGGGCTTAGGACGAACCGAGGCGGGATTGAGCAAAAGAACGAACCCGATTTTCGGCTGGCGGTGAGGGGCGAGAGAAGAGTGGTCAATGGCGAGAGAAGAGTGGTCAGTGGCCAGTGAAGTTGAAGACTTCGTCCGATCACACGTTGTTCCCCGCACGGTCGATCTAGCCTTCCGTCTACTGAGCTGTAGTAGAATAGAGTGGGCTAGGGGCATCCCCGCGGATACAATGACTTGCTCAGAAGAGCGGCAATACCGGAACTCGAAGCCGCCACTACGGGCAGCAGACATGCAATTGCAGGATCGTTCTCAGCAATGCCCGGGGTCGCTGACGCGTCGTTAACAAGTCTGTCGATCCGATCCACCCGAACCAGGCGTTGGCTTTGTCGACACATTGCGGCGATCGTTTGGAGCGCGCTCGGCCACAGCAACGGATTGACCAGTCCAGTTGCGAAATGATCCCTTGGGGGTCCGATGTCGTACGCGTCGACCGATGAGCCTGAGCGCTCTGGCGGAGTTGCCCCCCCGGCTCCCACACTGGTGGTGGGAATCGGGGCGTCCTCGGGCGGACTGGAGGCGCTGCGGTCATTCTGTTCGGCACTGCCGCGCGAGACAGGGCTGGCTTTCGTGATCATCCAGCATCTCGATGACTCGGCCCCCAACCTGCTCCCCGAGCTCCTGAGCAACCTGTGCGAGATCCCGGCGGAGGAAGCGAGCGACGGCAAGACACTGGCCGCCGACCACATCTATGTTGCCCCCGCTCATTCGATCGTGCGACTGCATGCGGGCGTCCTCGAGGTGGTCAAGGCGACTACCCCGGAAGAGCGCCGGGGGCCGATCGACGCGTTCTTCCACTCGCTGGCCGACGACAGGCAGGCCGGCGCCATCGGAGTCATCCTGTCGGGCAGCGGAACCGACGGCACGCTCGGGCTCAAGGCGATCAGCGACTGCGGTGGCATGACCATCGTGCAGGAGCCGGAAACCGCGCGATACGACACCATGCCGCGCAGCGGGGCGACGCTCGGCGTCGCCGATCGCGTGCTGCCACCGGAGAAGATGGCAAGCGAGATCGTGGCGTACGCCAAGCACGTCCAGTCATTGCTTGTCGGCGACGATGGCGGGGCCGTCCGCGAGCAGATCGGCGGAGCCCTGGGAAGCATCTGCGAAATCCTCGAGCGCCATACCGAACACAACTTCAAGCACTACAAGACCAGCACCCTCGTCCGCCGCATCAGCCGGCGTATGAACGTCATGAGGATCGCCTCGGCCGCCGATTATGTCGCGCGCCTCGAAGCGGACGCAGCCGAGGTCCAGGCACTGTTCCGGGAGTTGCTCATCGGGGTCACCTACTTCTTTCGTGATCCCGAAGCCTTCGAGGTGCTCCACCAGCAAGTCATCACCAAGATCTTCGAGAACCGGGGACATCAGGATCCGATCAGGATCTGGGTTCCCGGCTGCGCCACCGGTGAAGAGGCATATACGCTGGCCATGCTCTTTCGGGAAGAGATGGATCGGCGTCAACATCCGACCGAGGTGCAGATCTTCGCCACCGACATCAACGAGAAAGCTCTGAACACGGCCCGCCGGGGCCTCTACCCCCCGAGCATCGCCGAGGAGGTGACGCCCGAGCGATTGCAGCGGTTCTTCATCAATCAGGGGAAGCAGTTCGCCGCCGCCAAGGAAATCCGCGAGATGTGCCTGTTTTCGCTCCACGATCTGATCCGCGACCCGCCGTTCTCTCGCCTCGACCTGATCTCATGCAGGAACCTGCTGATCTACCTGGGACCGCACCTTCAGAAGAAGTTGATCCCGACCTTTCACTACGCGCTGCGGCCCGGGGGCTATCTGTTCCTGGGCCCGTCCGAGAGCTCGATGACTAGCCGGGAGCTGTTCAAACCGGTGGACGTCAAGCACCGGATCGCGCAACGGCTGCCGACCACGGTTCGGTCGCCGGCAGTACCGTCGCGGCAGGATCCCCAGCGCGCCGGCTACCGGCCAACCGGCGGAGCAACTCCCACCACACAATCGGACATCCACCTGGTGATGCAGCGGATTGTTCTCGCCGAGTTCGCCCCCAAATCGGTCGTGATCAATGGTGAAGGTCAGATCACCTGCGCATCGGGGGGCATGGAAAAATTCCTGGGGATCGGCGAGGGATTATTCCAGAACAACGTCATCAAGCTGGCACGTAGCGGGCTGCGAGTCGGAATTCGCACCGCACTGAGCGAGGCGATCGAGAGCCACCGCACCGTCAAGAATGACAACCTGGCCATCAAGACGGAGAAGGGGGTCAACCGGGTCCGTCTCACGGTCCAGCCCATGCCCCAGCTTGGCGAGGGAAGCGGTCTCTATCTCCTGGTCTTCGAGGACCTCGGACCTCTCGTGGATCGGGAGGAGACCGGTGCGGGCCGATCGGACGACGAAGCCAACGCGCTCATCGAGCATCTCGAGCACGAGTTGCAGACCACGCGCGACGATCTTGAGCGAACCATCCAGGACATCGAGGCGGCCAACCAGGAGCTCAAGTCGTCGAACGAAGAACTGCTGTCGATGAACGAGGAGCTCCAGTCGGCCAACGAGGAGCTCGAGACCGCGCGGGAGGAGACCCAGTCCGGCAACGACGCCTTGGTGCGGGCCAACACCGATCTCGAAAACCTGCTCGCAAGCACGCAGGTCGCCACGATTTTCCTGGACGAGCAGTTAAACATTCAGCGCTTCACTCCGGCGGTCACCGATATTTACAACCTCATCCCCGCAGACATCGGCCGGCCCCTCTTCCATATCACTCATCGCGCCATCTCCATGCCTCCTTTGCCCGTGGGCGCCGAGCAGGGTTCGGATTGGGCGGAGCAGGAGATCGAGACCGAGAACGGCAAGTGGTACATTCGCCGGGTCCTGCCGTATCGCAACTCCGAGGGGCGGCCTCAAGGGCTGGTGCTGACCTTCGTGGATGTGACGGATCTGAAGCGTGCTGAGGCTTCCTTGCGCGACAGGGAGTCGCGGCTTGCCCTGGCGCTCGATGCTGGTGGAATGGGAACCTGGGAATGGGACCCGCAAACCGACGCCGTCTGCTGGGGCGAGCGCATGCTCTCACTGCTTGAGCTCGAGCCCGGGCAAACGCCGTCCTCCGCGCAAACGTTCTTTGACCGGGTCCATCCGGACGACCTCTCGGCTCTGCGCGAGACTCTCCGCCAGGCCGTCGAGGGAGACGGCAACTATAACGCCGAGTTCCGGATCATCCTGCCAGACCGATCGATCCGCTGGCTGGCTGGCAGGGGACGGGTGGTACGCGACGCCTCCGGGCGGCCGCTGCGCATGCACGGGGTCAACTTTGACATCACCAAGCGAAAACAGGTCGAGGAGAACTTACGACAGAGCGAGAGCCAGTTCCGGGCGCTGGCTGAGTCGATCCCTCAGCTCGCCTGGATGGCTGAGCCGGACGGTCATATCTTCTGGTACAACAAGCGCTGGTTCGAGTACACCGGCACCACGCTCGAGTCCGTGCAGGGCTGGGGATGGCAGAGCGTCCTCGACCCCGAAGTTCTGCCAGCGGTGGTGGAGCAGTGGCGGGCTTCGATTGAACAGGGCACACCCTTTGAGATGGTCTATCCGCTGAGGAGTTCGGAAGGTCGATTTCGTGCCTTCCTCACCCGGGTCTTACCCGTCAAGGATGAGCATGGCGCCGTTGCGCGGTGGTTCGGCACCAATACCGATATCGAGGTTCAGAAGCAGGCTGAGGACGACCTGAAACGGGCCAATCGCCACAAGGACGAGTTCCTGGCGATGCTCGCTCATGAGCTGCGCAACCCGCTTTCACCGATCCGCAACGCCGTTCACCTGCTCAAGTTCGCCAGCCCGGACGACCCGACGCTGGTTGGTGCGCGCGACATGATCGACCGCCAGGTGACCCACCTCGTGCGGCTGGTCGACGACCTCCTGGATATCAGCCGGATCACCCGGGGCAAGATCGATCTCCGGCAAGAACCCGTGGACCTGGCCGGCATCGTCCAATCGGCCGTCGAAAGCGCACGGCCCCTCATCGACTCGCGTCGGCACCGCCTGGAAGTTTCCCTGCCTCCTGAGCCCGTGGTTGTCGTGGCCGACTCGACGCGTCTGGCGCAGGTCATCCTGAACCTGCTGAACAATAGCGCGAAATACACGGAGGAAGGAGGTCGGATCTCGCTGCTTGTCGAGCGACAGGATGAGCAGGCCGTCATCCGGGTCCGCGACAACGGCATGGGGATCGCTCCCGAATTACTGCCCAGAGTTTTTGACCTTTTCACGCAGGCCGAGCGCACCCTCGACAGGTCCCAGGGCGGACTTGGCATCGGCCTGACGATCGTTCGCCGGCTCGTCGAGATGCAGGGAGGCAGCGTGGAGGCTCATAGCGAGGGGCCAGGTCGGGGCAGCGAATTCGTGGTCAAGATCCCCGTCGCACCGGTTTCGCAACATGACCCGCAGCTCCCGGCGCGCCCGGAGCCGCCCAACGAGAAGCCCCGGCGCTCGCGCGTGCTCGTGGTGGACGACCATGCCGACTCGGCCGATAGCCTGTCGCTCATCCTCAGCCACCTGGGCTATGAGGTGCAAACGGCCTACGACAGCAGACTAGCCCTCTCGATCGCCCGCAGCTTCCGTCCCGGTATCGTGTTCTGCGATCTTGGGCTTCCCATCATGGACGGCTATGAGGTTGCCCGGCAACTTCGCGCTTTTCCTGAAACCCGCGACGCGATCCTTGTGGCCCTTACGGGTTACGGCCAGGATGAGGACAAGCAGCGGTCCGTGACGGCGGGCTTCCATTACCACCTGGTGAAACCCGTCAGCCCCGAATCCCTGGAGGATGTGCTCAGGCTGATCTCCGCCAACGGTGATACGTCTCACTCAGTCATGGAATGAACGCACGGCGGCAATTTTTCGGATCAAGCATTCCGGCTCCGCCGGCTTGATGAGGTGTTCATCGAAGCCGCAAGAGAGCGCCAGGGCGCGGTCGTCGGGCGACCCATAGGCGGTCTGCGCGATCAGAACGACTTTGTAGGAGAGGGTAGAACGGATGGCCCGAGCCAGGTCATACCCGGTCATGCCTGGCATGGCGATATCGATGAAGATCACGTCGGGCCGTCCATCTATGGCCTTGCGCAGACCCTCCTTGCCGTCGTGAGCCACCTCGACGCGGCATCCGTAATACTCCAGCAAGCAGCTCAGCGATTCCACCAGGTCCGGGTTGTCATCAATGATCAATACGTGATGGCGCAGTGGGTGAACGAGTTCCGTTTGCATGCCTGTGCCCCCCCATTGGATCTATTAGGTTTTTATTGCAACTACGATGCCCAGCGAGCACCGGGGGGGAAGGCGCATCGCCACCAAGTTGAAGGATGATGTCCGGGCACGCGATGAAAGGGGATTTTAGCAACACGGGTGGAGTTTGTCCGCGATCACGGGCATCTCGCCCGGAATGGACCGCCGGAAGGCCGGTCAGTTCGCTGCCCCGACTGGCTCGAGCTGTACCAGGGCGGCGGTTGCCTCGGCATGCTTGCGGATGTCCTCGCTGATCCGCATCGAGCAGAACTTGGGGCCGCACATGCTGCAGAAGGCCGCGGTCTTGAAGGCTTCCTGTGGCAGCGTTTCGTCGTGCATCCTGCGGGCGGTCTCGGGATCGAGTGAGAGACGGAACTGGTCTTTCCAGTTGAAGCTGTACCGGGCGCGGCTGAGGGCGTCGTCGCGGTCGCGAGCCCCTGCCCGGTGGCGAGCCAGATCGGCCGCGTGCGCGGCGATCTTGTAAGCAATCACGCCCTGGCGAACGTCTTCAACCTCGGGCAAGCCCAGGTGTTCCTTGGGGGTCACGTAGCAAAGCATGCTGGCGCCGTGCCAGCCGGCGAGGGCCGCACCGATGGCCGAGGTGATGTGGTCATAACCCGGCGCGATGTCGGTGACGAGTGGACCGAGCACGTAGAACGGCGCCTCGCTGCACTCGATCGCCTGCTTCTCCATGTTCATGGCGATCTGGTCCATCGGCACGTGTCCCGGGCCCTCGACCATGACCTGGCAGTCGCGCGCCTGGGCCCGACGGGTAAGCTCGCCCAGAGTGCGCAGCTCGGCGAACTGGGCCGCGTCCGAGGCGTCGGCGATGCAGCCGGGGCGAAGGCTGTCGCCCAGGCTGAACGACACGTCGTACTGTCGCATGATGTCGCACAGCTCATCAAAATGCGTGTACAGCGGGTTTTCCTGGTTGTGGGCGATCATCCACTGAGCCATCAGCGAACCACCCCGCGAGACGATTCCGGTGATCCGGTGCGCAGTGAGCGGGATATAGTCGCGCAAGATGCCCACGTGCAGGGTCATGTAATCGACGCCCTGTTTGGCCTGGTGCTCTACCATGTCAAGCAGGTTCCGGGCCGACAGATCCTCGACCTTCTTCACGCCCTGGATCGCCTGATACATCGGCACGGTGCCAATGGGAACGGTGCTGGCCGCGATGATTGATTGCCGGATCGCGTCGATATTGCCGCCGGTCGAAAGGTCCATGACCGTGTCGGAACCCAGGTCCACGGCCATCTTCAGCTTGGCGAGCTCGTTGTCGATGTTGGAGGTCACCGCCGAGTTGCCGATGTTGGCGTTGATCTTGCACCGGGCCTTGATGCCAATGCCCATCGGCTGCAAGCCCAGCCGGAGATGCACGGTATTCGCCGGGATGATCATCCGCCCGCGCGCGACTTCAGACCGGACCACTTCGGGATCGAGGCTCTCGCGCCGGGCCACGAACTCCATCTCGGCCGAAATCACACCCCGCCGCGCCAGTTCAATTTGCGTCATCATCAAGCGTCCTCCCAGAACCGCCCCACTTCACCAGCCCAAGCTCTCGAACTCGTTGGGATGCGGGTCGGATTCAAAGCTCCATCGTAGACCGTGGACCGCGATGCGGTCAATTCGACTCGACGCCAGATGGAGATCGCTTCATTTGATGTAAAGAGGAGGTTCACAGAAACTGGCGGGAGATTTAAGATAGGCGATGGGTTCCTGCTGGGTACGGATACCTCCGCTCGCACTGTCGCAGCCGGCTGTGCGAGCAGAGGGGCCTCGGTCGAGGGTTTCCGGTCATGACGAGCTGGATCCGGCGTGTCGTGGTGCTGTTCTGCTCGCGTGCCTGGCAACTCGGGGTGGGCGCCTTCTGCTTGCTCGGGGTCTTGCTGTGCGGGGTAAGCTGGTGGTTGACCGCCCCCGTGGAAAAAACCGGCGCAGGCTCGACGGCCCTTCCACCGAACACGGTCACTGCGGCTCCTGCGGCCTCAGGCGAACACACGGGCACACCCGCTGGAGCGTCGCCGGCCCAGCGCCAGGCAATCGAGCCGGCAGCTTGGCCGGAGACACGCCTCGAAGGCCGACCCGCGAAGGAACTGCTCCTGAAGATGATGCAGGCGGTCGACCGATCATTCCGGCTGGTTCACTCCTACACCATGACCTTTCGCAAGCAGGAACGCATCAACGGCAAACTGCTACCCGAGCAGACCTATTTCCTCAAGGTTCGCCAGGACCCCTTCGCCATCTACATGAGGGGCATCCAGCCGGTGGCCGGACGAGAGCTGATCTACGCCGAGGGGCACTACGACAACCAGGTGGTCGGTCACCCGGTGGGAATGGCTCGCTACCTGGTCCCGCGCCTCAAAGTTCCCCCCGATCACCCCATGATTCTGGCCGAGAGCCGCCACCCGATGAACCAGGCCGGTCTGGGGAACCTGATCCGCAAGCTGCTCGGCTTCCGCCGTATGGATCTGGAAGAACCCGAAGAAGTCACGATCCTCGATCGCACCATGACCCCCGATGGCAAGCGATGGCTGCGGTCCACCCACATCCATCCCCAGTTCCGGCCCGGGCGGCCGCTCGCCCAATCGGAGATTCTGTACGACCCCGCCTCGCGTCTTCCCCTCCGCTTCACCGGTTTCGACTGGCCGGCCGATGGGAACGCGGAAAAGCCGCTGGGCGAGCGCTACTGCTATGATGATCTGGACCTCGATGCCGTGCTTTCCGCCAAGGATTTCGACCCCGCCAATCCCGAGTACGAATTCCATCGTTTCTAGTATCAAAGCATGCAAAGCCCCAACGGTCGCCGGAATTCTCAACGGGGCAGAGCCTATCCCACACCCATGGAAATGCAGTAAACTGTAAGTCATCTCTCCGCCACGGGGATTGTCCTGGCACCCTTGAGGCTCTATTGATGTACGGCCATGGCGTGAATTGCTCCCATCCCTACTGTTCCGACTCGGCGACTTACAAGGTCGCGGCACGCTGGAGCCACGGCAGGTTCGCCGAGCTGAAAACCTACGGATTCGCCTGTTCCGATCACCTTGAAGAGGTGTTTCAGGAGGCAGAAAATCGTCGTCCGGATTACACGCTCCGCCCCGGCGAGGTCATCGAGGAGGTGGCGATCTACCGCTTCGAGCCTGGCAAGCGTGACCGGCAGCTTCAGCGGGTCTGGGGCCTGGAAGAGAATTATCGGACCTGACCTCGCTGGAGACGGCGAGGTGTCTGTCTCGACGAGCTGCCGTCTCGCGGGGTCCCATGTCGATCCCGGAATCCGGGTGGTCGGATCATCCGGGTCATTAACATTTTATCGGATGAAGCAGCAGCGCGGAGGGCCTGGGCGAGATTGCGATGAGACTTCCTTGCCTGACGCTGTTTCGGGCTCCCAGGCCGCGGCGAACCGGGTACCGCATGTGCCGGCTAGTGCGGCGAGAGGAGTTCTTGCGAAGGGTGCGGGGCGTCGTGTCTCCGTTACGAACGGAGCGACTGGCGCAGGCATCGCTATGTGCGCGGCGATAAGGATTTCGGGCGAGCAGGATTGAGCCCGGTCGGCCGGGGCGACGATACTACGGTCGGTCGAACCTGACTCGGCTCGCCGAGGAATTCGGAGGGGCGACGCAGGTGGAATCCGCGGGATACGTCGTGGCCGCGTCGTGCGGACTCGGCCGGACCGAAAACCGTCCAGACAAGATCACCCTGAATCCCGATCTTCTCGTGCCGCTGCGCCGCGCGGGGTGGACCAGGGGGGGACGAATCTTGGACGAACACCATCGGTTGCGGTCGGGATCGTCCGGAGTCGCGGGAGGCCAGGGCTTGCACCCGCAGGCATGAGCCTCGCCCGGCGTTCAAGGAGGTAACCAGGAAGTGAACATCGTCACGACCCGCTTCGGTCTGATCCATGCCTCCGAATCGGAGTTGTACCAGATTCCGGAAGGACTGCTCGGGTTCCGCTCGTACACCCAGTACCTTCATCTTGCCGATCCGGTGGTGACTGGCCTGACGTGGTTGCAAAGTGTGACCGCGCCTGACCTGGCCTTTGGCCTGGTCGCTCCCCCTCTGGCGGTCAGCGACTACCGGATCGAGATCCGCCCGGGTGACCGGACGGCGCTGGCGCTGGAGGATGAGCGGACCGCGCTGATTTATGTTATTCTCAATCGCGGCGTGGGGGGCGGCCTGACGGTCAACCTCCAGGGACCGCTCGTGTTCAACCCGGTGCGTCGCCTGGGCCGGCAGCTCGTATTAACTTCCAGCCGGTATCCCGTCCGGTACCTGCTGGAAACGCAGTCAACGGCCCCGGCCCCCTCGCTGTATCATGGGCTGGCCCCGTTGCGTGCAACGGCCTGACCCGCGTAGCTCACCACCAAGGTGTTTTTGGCTATTCACCATCCCCACCTCCGTCGTGGTCACCGAGAGCCCGGGCAACGTGATCGGGGATGGTCACGGGCCTCGTTGGCAGGAGGAAGGAGCCGAGAACGATGCTGGTCCTGTCCCGACACCGCGACGAAAGTATCATCATAGGTGATGACATCGTCATCACCGTGGTGGATATTCGGGGCGATAAGGTTCGATTAGGGATCGCGGCCCCGATCGAGATCTCGGTACACCGCCAGGAGGTGTACGAAGCCATCCAACGTGAAAATCGACAGGCGAGCCGACTGGACCCCCAGGAAGCACGCCAGATCGAACGCCTGGACCCGCCTGTTCGGCGGGAGGTTCGTCGCCCTCGATCCGAAGAACCCTGAGGATGCCAGCCGTTTCCAGGCGTCTCTGACTCCCCGTTGGCATGGCGGCGACCGGCGCGACGGCGGTCGCTTTCGCCCCATTCACCCGACCCCGCATCCAGCCGGACGTCGTCGATCGGTCTCCACCGACGACGGACGTCCGGTTTGCTTTTCACCCTCCCCCAAGCCCGGAATGCGTCCTAAGATTCTTTCAAATAGGGCCGGGAATCACCCTGGCAGGCTGCTCTGGTTCACGAGGCCGCCATCATGAGGATCTTGATCGCCGAGGATAGTCAAACCCAGGCCGTCGATCTGCGCAGGAGACTCGAGGCCATGGGGCACGAGGTGGTCGTTACCGCCGATGGTCTGCAAGCGTGGAATCAGCTCCGGAACAGGCCCGAGCGGCTGGTGATCCTGGACTGGATGATGCCCATAATGAACGGACTGGACCTCTGCCGCAAGATCCGGGCCGAGATCAAGGCAACCTATATCTACGTCATTTTGTTGACCGCGAAGACCCATCGTCACGAGCGCCTCCAGGGCTTGAGCGCCGGCGCGGATGACTTCCTGGCCAAGCCGATCGATCACTGCGAGCTGGACATCGCACTGAAGACCGCGCAGCGAATCATCGCCGCGCAGGAGGCGCTCGTTGCGCGCGCCCGCGAGCTCGAGCGGGCGAATCAAGACCTTGTCCGCCTGGCGGAGCATGACGAGCTGACGGGGCTCTTGAACCAGCGGGGCTTCCAGGAGTCTCTGGCGACCGCCTTGCGCCAGGCCAAGGACGACCACCTTCCGCTCTCCCTGATCCGCTTCGAGCTGGACCATCCCGAGCGGCTGAGCGAGCGGCTCTCACTTATGGCCTTACAAGACTTGCACGTCAAGGTGGCCAATCTGCTCCGCGGCGAGAGCCGAGACTGCGATATCCCCGCCCGCCTGAGCCAACATGGATTCGCCCTGATCCTCCCGGGTCTGACCCTGGACTGGGCCCTGCCGGTCGCCGACAACCTGAGGGGCTCGCTCGCCGAACTGGTCGGGGCAGGATGCCGTGTGTCCGCGAGCTTCGGGGTCGCGACACTGAGTCGCGAAGGCTCCTCCGCGCAGCTCTTGAAAGCCTGCGAATCCGTCGTCGAGCTGGCTCGGACCGAGGGTGGAGATCGCGTGGTCCATCTCGAGGTCGCCGCCGAGGATGCGGCCCTCGCCTGACAGGCTGCCAGGCTCAGTCGAGTTCGATGATCTCGTCCGAATCATCGATGACAACCGGGATCAAGGGCTCGAAGTCGTCGTGCCTGCCGGCCTTGGAAGGCGGCACGATGATGTCCTGCTCGGAGGAGGAAACAACGATCTCCAGAGGCGAGGGCTCGGGAAAACTCTGGTTCAACGCCGCACTCGTGGCAGCAGGAGGCGACTGACCTGGAACCCGCAACGTCGGGGCGGGCGGCCGCCGCGGGGAGGGCCTTGCCTCCAGGCCTGGTCCGACGCCGGCTGGTTGCCTGGTGGACGACCCAGAGCGGAGCTGCCGTGCCCGATAAAGCTCAGAAGGGCCAGGGACTTCGTCTGGTCCCAGGTAAACACGAAGCTTGTAGCTGCCCAGCGTGATCCGGTCGTCGGGCAAGAGCGCCGCCCAGCGAACCTTCTGACCCTTGACCTTGGTGCCGTTGGTGCTGATCAGGTCGCGGACCACGAGCAGTCCATCGGTCTTGACCAGCAAACAGTGCCGTTTGGAGAGGCTGAAGTGGTCGATAACGACATCGCAGTATCCGCGCCGGCCGACGAGCACGACATCGCGCGTGATGGGGATTGGCGGATCTCCGTTTTCTGGAACCAGTTCGGCCTTCATCGATGGCTCGTCAACACCGAGGTTCGCCCCACCAACCCTCTCCGTTCACTTCATTAAGTCTACATCGTCTTTGACGTTATCTCAAGCTTTTATGGCCGCATAGGGTGAATATTGTAACATTTCGGCTCGTGCATCCGGCCATCCAAGAGGAGCGAAGGTTGTCCCGACAACCCGTCAACCAGGCGAAAACCGCCCGCCGGGATCGTGCCGAAGCGCAAGAGTCTGAATGACCGAAAAGTCCAGTGATGCCGGTCTTGACGTGAGCAGGTTCCAATCGGCATCAACCCTGCCGCGGTTCGTGGCGGCAGCGAACTCGCGAATCCGATGCAAGAGTGGCAAAGATACGCAACGGGTGGGTTTGGCGACAGCGCGATCCGACCATATCATCCTTTTTTTGACCCTTGCAAGAGCAGGGTTTGGAAAAAGGAAACACAGGCGCGATACAATAGAAGAGCTATACTTGTAGGCCGATTGAAAACCTTGGGCTGTTCCTTGCCCGCATGCGTATACATTCAATGGGTCATCTTCTCGCAATTACCGGTCATGCCGCCGTGGCGGAGTTTCAGCCATGAACCGAGGACGCTTATTGGGATGGGGTCTGCTCCTGACGATGGGCGGTGCGCCAGTCTTCGCGGGCCCGTTTCAAGATCCGGCCGGCCCGGCACAAGCCGAAACCGCTGCTGAACCGCTGCCGGCGGCCGCTGGGGCCGGTGCCCCCGAAACAATGGTTGCCCCTGACAGGAACGGGGCGGGACCGGCGGCTGAAGCACCGGCGGAGACCAGGTGGGAAGATCCGGACAGGCTGGCACAACTCGCCAACCAGCCGGTCCGGCCGATGACCGATGGACCTCTCCACGAGGCGTTTCTGTCGCCCCGCAAGGACCGGAATCCGATTCACGTGGCGAAGGCCCCGCCGACCCCGATCAGCGAACGGCCCGCCATCGATCCGCCCAGCGCCAATGCCCAGTGGATTGAGGGATACTGGGAGTGGGACCCAGGCCGCAAGGATTATGTCTGGGTAACGGGGACGTGGCGGGTGCCTCCGCCAGGTCGATTCTGGGTCAATGGCTACTGGAAGCGCGACCAGGACGGCTGGTATCGCGTCCCCGGCTTCTGGAGCGACCGCAAGACCGACAGGCTGGACTACCACAAGAACGGCCCTCCCAAGGACCGTCCTGATGACGACCCGGGTGTGCCGCCGGCTCCCGATTGTTTCTACATTCCCGGACAGTACTACCCCGACAAGGACGGAGTGGTCTGGAAGAAGGGCTTCTGGGCCAAGGCGCAGCCCGGCTGGGCGTGGGTTCCGGCCCATTGGATCCGCCAGCCCGAAGGCTGGACCTTCCAGGAAGGCTACTGGGATCGCACCCTCGAGGATCGCGGAACTCTCTTCGCCCCGGCTGAGGTTGACAAATCCACCAAGACCACCGACGACCTGACCTACCAGCCCTACACCAAGGTGTCTCCCGAGATGTACGGCCAGCTTTACGGCGGGTTCGGACGTCCGAATTCCTACTACGACGGGTACCCAGGCGTCTACTACGATGATTCGGGTCGATTCTATGGTTACGCCAACTACGGCAATATCGGTGGCTACTACGGCTACCTGGACTACCCCTACTACGGAGGCTACGGCTATCCATACTATGCTCAGCCGATTAACTATGGATATGACGGCTATGGTGGATATGGCGGTTATGGCCTTTGTGGCGGGATGCTGAGCAGCATCTACGGGTTCGGGTACGGCTATCCCTACTACGGCATGTATGGCCTGGGAGGCTACGGCGGGTATGGGTACGGCTATCCCTACTACGGCGGGTACGGGTACGGCTATCCCTACTACGGCGGGTACGGGTACGGCGGCCTCGGCTACGGCGGCTTTGGGTACGGTGGCTTGGGCTATGGCGGCTTTGGGTACGGTGGCCTCGGCTACGGCGGTTTTGGGTACGGTGGCCTTGGTTTTGGCGGCTTCGGACTTGGCTTGGGGTTCGGTTATCCCTTTGGATTCGGTCTCGGGCTCGGGTTTGGCTATCCGTTCTTCGGGTTCGGATTTGGCTATCCGTTCTTCGGGTTCGGGTACGGCTATCCGTTCTTCGGTTACGGCCGCTTTGGTTACGGCCGCTTTGGTTACGGCCGCTGGGGGAATCACTATCCTTACGGCGGACGTGGCTACCACAATATGACCGGCAACGGCCGGAACATGGGTGGGGGCTCCGGCAACCAGAATAGTGTGCTGCGAAATCAAGGCCAGGGGATGGGTCGGGGATCGATGGCCTCACGAGGTGGGGTGCAGACTCCACCCTCGTCCCATGCCTACGGCAACCCATTCTCCAATAATAGCAACGGCTCGCGGGCCGTCAGCCGGGCTGGACAGGGTCAGGTCCAGCATGCCTCGAGCGTCGCCTCGGGCAACGGCTCGTTCCGATCCTCGTTCAATGGCGTCAATTCCGCTTCCTCGATGCATACTGCGGGGCAGTCCAACTCAGGCAACCTTGGGCAAGCGGGAGGAGCCGGACTGGGCCGGGGTAACGCCGGCGGCATGGCGGCGGGCTCTGGTCTTGGGGGAAATCGCCCCATGGGCGGTATGCAAGGAGGTGGTATGGCGGGCACTGGCGCCGGACGCGGCATGGGCATGCCTGGCGGTGGCATGGGCGGTATGCCCCGCGGTGGAATGGCAGGCGCCGGACGCGGCATGGGCATGCCCGGCGGCGGTGGTATGGGCGGTATGCCGGGCGGTGGAAT